>DASSGC010000143.1:0-11382 GCA_035693765.1 Acidimicrobiales bacterium | reverse complement strand
GTCCAGGGCATGGCCACCGCCGGCGCCCTCTACTTCATCAACGAGTCCGACATCGTCATCTGCTCGACCGACGCCACCTTCTTCGACTCGCACGTCACCTACGGCCGCGTCGCCGCGCTCGAGCCCGTCGGCCTCATGCGCAAGGTCGGCCTCGCCCAGACGCTGCGCATGGCGCTGTCGGGCAACGACGAGCGGGTCACCGCCGACACCGCGCTGCGGATCGGGCTGGTGACCGAGATCGTCGAGCGGGGCGGGCTGTGGGCGCGGGCGCACGAGATCGCCGCCGGGATCGCGGCCAAGCCGAGCGCCGCGACCCAGGGCACCGTCCGCGCCGTCTGGGAGTCGCTCGACCGCCCCTACCGGGCGGCCATGGCGCAGGGCCTCATCTACACGCGGTTGGGCAACCCGATCGGCATGGCGGAGGTCGCCGAGCATCCGTTGCCGCGGCGCGAGCCGAGGATGCGGTGACGGCCTCCACCGCCGGCGGCCTGTCGGCCCGCATCGCCGACGTCCTCGCCATCGACCCGAGCGCCAACGCCGTCGAGTTCGGCGGCTCGTGGTGCACCTGGGGCCAGTTGGCCGGGACGGCGAGCCAGGTCGCGGCGCTGGTGGACCGGCCCGGCACCGAGATCGGCGTCGTGCTGCGCAACCGGCCCGCCTCGATCGGTCTGCTCCTCGGCATCCTGCAGGCCGGCGGCTGCGTCGTGACCATCAACCCGGGCCGAGGCCGGGACCGCACCCGCGAGGACATCGCGGCACTCGACCTGCCGCTCGTCGCCGGCCACCCCGACGACCTGGCCGAGCTCCTGCCGGCGGGCGCGCGGGCCACCTCGGTCGCGATCGCCGACGTCGGTGCGCCGATCGTCGTCGCAGCGGGACGCGATCCGGCCCCCCGCGGCGGGCGTCCCGGCATCGCCGTGCGCATGCTCACGAGCGGAACCACCGGGCCCCCGAAGCGCATCGACCTGAGCTACTCGACCTTCGAGCGCGTCCTGGTCGGCGCCAAGCACTACGAGTCCAACCGCGACACGGGGCGGCAGCTGCGCCGGGGCGTCGCGATCGTCAACGCGCCGCTCGCGCACGTCGGCGGGCTGTTCCGGGTGCTGCAATGCGTCACCGACGGTCGGTCGTTCACCCTGCTCGAGCGGTTCACCGTCGAGGGCTGGGTCGACGCCGTCCGCCGCCACCGCCCGGCGACGGCGAGCCTCGTGCCCGCTGCGCTCCGCATGGTGCTGGAGGCCGACCTCGACACGGACGACCTCGGCAGCCTGCGCTCGGTGATCTCGGGGACCGCGCCGCTCGACCCCGGGGACGCCGACGCCTTCTTCGAGAAGTACGGCGTCCCGGTGCTCATCTCCTACGGCGCCACGGAGTTCGGTGGCGGCGTGGCCGGGTGGAACATCGCGGACCACCGGGCGTTCTGGTCCACCAAGCGGGGGAGCGTGGGTCGCGCCCACGCCGGCTGCGAGCTGCGGATCGTCGACCCCGGGACGGGTGCGCCGGTCGGCGCCGGCACCGACGGGGTGCTGGAGGTGAAGGCGAGCCAGCTCGCCGGTCAGGGCTGGGTGCGGACCACCGACCTGGCCCGGATCGACGACGACGGCTTCCTGTGGATCCTGGGGCGGGCCGACCAGGCGATCGTCCGCGGCGGGTTCAAGATCATCCCCGACGACGTCCGCGTCGCCCTGGAGCGGCACCCGTCGGTGCGGGGTGCCGCCGTCGTCGCCCGCGACGACCGGCGGCTCGGCGCCGTCCCGGTCGCCGCCGTCGAGCTGTGGCCCGGCGCCGACCCCGCGGGCGCCGACGAGCTGGCGGAGTTCATCTCGCCCCACCTGGCACGCTACGAGGTGCCCGCCGAGATCCGCCTCGTCGACGAGCTGCCGCGCACCGACTCCGGCAAGGTCGACCTGAGCGCCGTGACCGCCCTGCTGGGCGAGCCCCGGGCGGGACGTCGGTAGATGGACCTGCGCGACCCCCGGACGCGGACGGTGTCGAGGCGGCCGATGAGGACCATCGACGGCGAGGGCCGGTGACCGTGCCCAGTGCCGATCACCAGGTCCTCCACGGGGTGCGGGTGCTCGACTACGGCCGGTTCATCGCCGCGCCCTGGTGCAGCGCCATCCTCGCCGACATGGGCGCCGACGTCGTCCGCGTCGAGAAGCGCGAGGGCGGCGAGGACCGCTAGGTGCAGTCGGTGACCGAGGGCGGGGAGGGCGGCACCTTCCTGCAGTGCAACCGCAACAAGCGCTCGCTGACGCTCGATTCGACCACGCCCGAGGGGACCGAGATCACCCGCGCGCTGGTGGCACGCGCCGACGTGGTGATCGCCAACATGCCCGCCGCCGCCATGCGCGCCAGCGGGCTCGACTACGGCACCCTCCGGGCCGTCAAGCCCGACATCATCCTCGCCAGCGCCACGGCCTACGGCGAGGGCGGCCCCTACAGCGAGCGGATCGGCTTCGACGGCACGGGACAGGTGATGTCGGGGGCCGTCTACCGCCAGGGCCTGCCCGACCTGCCGATCCGCACCGTGGTGCCGTACGCCGACTTCGGCACGGCGATGACGCTGGCGGTCGGCGTGATGATGGCCCTCTACCACCGCCAGAGCACCGGTCAGGGCCAGCACGTGGAGGGCGCCCTCCTGCCCACCGCCCTCATGATGTCGAACGCCATGCTGATCGAGCGCGAGCTGCTCGAGGTCGACAAGCCCCGCATGGGCAACCGCGGCACCTCGGTGGCGCCCTGCGACCTCTACGAGGTCGAGGACGGCTGGGTGCTGCTGCAGGTCGCCGGCCAGCCGATGTTCAAGCGCTGGTGCCGCCTGGTGGAGCGCATGGACCTGATCGACGACCCGCGCTTCGCCAACGACGACCTGCGCTGGGAGAACGGCGACGTCCTGAACGACATCATGCAGGACTGGTGCGCCGGCAGGACCAGGGCCGAGGTGTTGGCCCTGCTCGATGCGGCCAGGCTGCCCGCCGCACCGCTGTCGTCGCCCCAGGACGTGCTCGACGACCCGCACGTGCAGGCCATGGGCTACCTGCGGCGGGTGCCGTTCCCCGGTGCCTCCCGCCCGGTGCCGATCATCGAGACGCCCTACCGCATGTCGGCGACGCCGGGGTCCATCCGCACCCGCGCCCCGCTGCTGGGCGAGCACACCGACGAGGTCCTGGCCGAGATCGGCTACGCCGCCGAGCGGATCGCCGACCTGCGCGCACGCGAGATCGTCTAGGACGCTGCCCGCGGTGCAGACGAGCGCGACCCGCCGGGTCCCCGGCCGCCGGGGCCCCGCGGACCTACGCTGGCGGCCGTGAGCACCGCACCGATCGACCTCGTCCGGGAGTTCTGCGCCGCCTTCGGCGACGGCGAACCCGACCTCGACCGCATCGTCGGGTTCTTCGCCGACGACGCCGTGTACCACAACATGCCCGTGGACCCCGTCGTCGGCCCGGACGCCATCCGCTCCACCCTGGCCAGCTTCACGACCGGCCTGGAGTCGATCGAGTTCCGCATCGCTGCCATCGCCGCCGACGGCGGGACGGTCCTCACCGAGCGGGTGGACATCTTCCGGTACCCGGGCAAGGAGGTCTCCCTCCCCGTGATGGGCACCTTCGAGGTGGTCGACGGGAAGATCGCCGCCTGGCGCGACTACTTCGACATGAACCAGTTCATGTCGCAGCTCTCCTGACGGGAGCCGAGGAGGGCGCGGGTTCGCCGGCCTCGGGTCGACGCCTGCCCGCCGGCCGCGGCAACCGACCGCGTGGGCGTCACGCCGGTTCGTCGCGGATGGCGTCGACGGCGGCACGCAAGCGGGTGGCGGCGTCGTCCGCCAGGCGGGCGAAGCGGGGATCGTCCATGATCTCGTGCGGATCGACGGCCGCGACCCGGGTGCCGGCGTCGGTCGACTCGACGACGACGTTGCACGGCAGCAGCAGGCTCACCGACGGATCGATCTGCAGGGCGGCGTGCGCCAGCGCGGGGTTGCAGGCGCCGAGGATCTTGAGGGGCGGACGGTCGACATCCAGCTTCGCCTTCAGCGTGGCGGCGACGTCGATCTCGGTCAGGACGCCGAAGCCCTCCGCGGCGAGCGCCTCCCGGACCGCCGCCTCGGCGACGTCGGGTGTGAGGTGGATGGTCCTCTCGATGGCACGCATGTGTCGTCCTCCTGCAGGGTCCACCGCATTATACCCCCCCGGGTATATGACGAGTGCACGGAGGAGCGAACGCCGATGAGCGGTTGTGGATGGCGGGCGCCCGGCGTCGGGTAGGCCGTTCCTACGATGGTCGGCATGCGGCCGCCGCGGGTGCTTGTCGTCGACGACGAGGGGGCGATCCGCGACATCGTCCGTCGCTATCTGGAGGCCGACGGGTTCGAGGTGGCCGAGGCGGCCGGCGGCGACGACGCCCTGGCGCGGTTCGCGTCGTTCGAGCCCGACCTGGTCGTGCTCGACCTGATGATGCCCGGGATGGACGGGCTCGAGGTGCTGCGCAGCCTGCGCGCCAGGTCCGACGTCTACGTGATCCTGCTGACGGCCAAGGCCGACGAGGTGGACAAGCTCGTCGGGCTGTCGGTCGGCGCCGACGACTACCTCACCAAGCCGTTCAGCCCGCGCGAGCTCGCTGCCCGGGTCCGGGCGGTGCTGCGCCGCCGCCGGGATGCAGCGCGACCCGGTGTGGACCGAGAGATCCTCGGCTTCGACGACCTGGTCATCGACACGGCCCGGCGTGAGGTGCGTCGCGGCGGCCACGACGTCGACCTGACGGCGCTCGAGTTCGACCTGCTCGCCGCGCTCGCCGAGTCTCCGGGTCGTGTGTACAGCCGGCGCCAGCTCCTCGAGCGGGTGTGGGGCTGGGACTACGTGGGCGACGAGCGGGTGGTGGACGTGCACGTCCGGAACCTGCGCCGTGCCCTCGGCGACGACGCTGCGGACCCGTCGGTCATCGGCACGGTCCGCGGCGTCGGCTACAAGTTCGTGGCGGCACCGGCGTGAAGTGGTGGCGGCGTCTCGACGTGCGGCTCTTCGCGTCGTACGCGGCGGTCACGGCGGCGGGGGCGACGGTGCTGCTCGTGACGACCCGGCTGCTGGTGCCCCGGTTGTTCGACCGGCGGGTCGGCGCCGGGCCCGCCCGCGGTCACATGGGTGGCGGCCCGACCATGCACGACGCGCTCGTCGGTGCGCTCGACCGCTCCCTGACCGTCGCCCTGGTGGCGAGCCTCGCCGCCGCGGCGGTGATCGCCGCGCTGGTCGCCCGCCGCATCCTGCGTCCGATCAGCGAGGTGCGCGCCGCGACCCGCCGCCTCGCCGCCGGCCACTACGACCAGCGCGTGGACCCGCCGGTCGAGCCCGAGCTCGCCGGGCTCGCCGCCGACGTGAACGCGCTGGCCCGCTCGCTCGACGACACCGAGCGCCGGCGCGCTGCGCTGGTGACCGACGTGGCCCACGAGCTGCGCACGCCGCTGACCACCATCCGGGGCTACGCCGAGGGGATGCTCGACGGGATCGTCGCCCCTGACGACCAGGTGCTCACGACCGTCCTCGGCCAGGTCGACCGGCTCGAGCGGCTGGCGGCCGACCTCGGCACGCTGTCGCGTGCCGACGAGGGCGCCCTCGACCTGCAGCTCGGTCCGGTCGACCTGGCGGCACTGGCGGCGGCGGTGGTGGGCGGGTTCGAGGCCGAGGCCACCGCCAAGGGCATCCGGCTCACGGTCGATGCCCGGGCGGGCACCACGGTGACCGGCGACCGCGACCGGCTCGGTCAGGTGCTGGGGAACCTCGTCGGCAACGCCGTCACCTACACGCCCGCAGGCGGCCGCGTGGCGGTGGAGGTCGCCGGGGACGACCGGTTCTGCACCGTGGCGGTGACCGACACCGGGATCGGGCTCGCAGCCGACGACCTGGACCGCGTCTTCGAGCGCTTCTACCGGGTCGAGGAGGTGGAGCGGCCGCCCGGTGGGAGCGGGATCGGCCTCGGCATCGCCCGGGCCATCGCCCGGGCGCACGGCGGCGACGTCGCCGCGGCGTCGGCCGGGCCGGGCCGGGGCGCCACCTTCACGCTGCGGCTCCCGTCGGTCCGTGCCGCCGGCGCCACCAGGGCCGTCGCCGGCTGACGCCACCGTGCCCGGCTGCTTCACGAAAGCTTGACCGGAGCACCCGCCGACCCTTCATGGCCGGGGCCCATCCTGAGCGTGAAGCGAAGGACGAGGAGGCAGGAGATGCGAACGATCACCAAGGGACTCGTCGCCGGGGCGGTCGGCTTGGCCGTGCTCGTCCCGGGTGGCATGGCGCTCGCCGACGACGGCGACCCCACTCCGGGGGAGCCGGTCTGCACGAACGAGGAGCGTCAGGAGCGCTGGGAGACCCGCGACCGCCTGCGCACCGAGATCCTCGCGCAGCTCGAGGCCGAGGGCGTGACCGATCCCGACCAGGTCCGGGAACAGCTCCGGACGCGGCTCCACGACGCGATGGAAGAGCAGTACGGCGAGATGCCCGGCCCCCGGGCCGGGATGGGTCCCGAGGCCGGGATGGGCCCCCATGCCGGTGACGGCTGGGGTCCCGGAGACGGCAGCGGCTTCCGGCACGGACCGGGCATGCGCTGAGAGGCACGGCCGGTGACCGGATCTGCGGTCGTCGGTCATGCCGCTACGAACGCTTCGTGGCTGTTCACCATCCGGAAGTCCCCTGCCGACAGCCGGGCCGTCGCCGGGCCGACCTGGCTGGGCATGGCAGAGAGGGCGGCGAGCTTCCGGTCCAGCACCGGGCCGGTCAGGCTCACGTGCAGGGCGAGGGCGCCCGCCTCCACGGGTACCGGGCGCTCGTCGGTCATGTAGACGCCCCACGCCTCCAGCCGGTCGCCCCAGCGACGCCGGTGCTCGGCCTCCGCCGCGGCGTACAGCAGCGTCGGTGACCGGTCACGGCGCGTCCACGCCTGGGTGACCCAGGCGTGGATCGCGACGTGGTCGGGGTGGAAGGTCATCCCGTCCGGGCCGAACGTGAGGATCGTGTCCGGCGAGACGTCGTCGATCAGCGCCACGACCTGCTCGATCCCGGACTGGGGATCGACCCCGGCCAGGCACCCGTCCTCGAACCCGAGCCAGCGGTGATCGTCGACGCCGAGGACGCCCATGGCGGCCGCCGCCTCCGCCCGCCGCACCCGCCCGAGCCGCTCGGGTGGCCAGGTCGCCGGGTCGTCGGTGCCGTGCTCCCCGGCGGTCGCCGACACGCACACCACGGCCTGACCCCGCTGCCGGGCCATCGTCATGATCCCGCCGGCGAGGTAGGTCTCGTCGTCGGGATGCGCCCAGATCGACAGGATGGTCCCCAGGTCGGCGATGTCCAAAGCTCAGGGCCTCGCTTCCATGACGAGGTTGAACGGGGTGTCCAGGGCCAACGCGAACCGCTCGAAGCCGTTGGCCCGGAACAGCTCGCCCCAGCGTACGGGGCGGGCCTGGTTGCCGAGCGCCAGCGGGCCGTCCTGCACCAGGGCGCACGGCGTGCAGAGCACGGTCGAGGCGGCGTAGAACCAGCGGGCCAGGGGGTTCCCGATGGACGTGGCGAGGTCGCTGCCGGTGCATCTCGACCAGGAGGACGATGCCGTCGTCGGCGAGCTGGGCGCGGGCATGGCGGATGGCGGCGGCCGGATCGCCCATGTCGTGCAAGGCGTCGAAGAAGCAGATGACGTCGAAGGGGCCACCGTCGTAGTCGACGGCGGACGCCACCTCGTAGCTCGTCCGGGCGCCGACCTCCTGTGCGGCGGCGACCGCTCGGGCCCGGGCCACGGACGGCGCGTGGAAGTCGTAGCCGTGGAACGCCGAGCACGGCTGCCGCACCCGGCCGCAGGGCGAAGGACTGGCGGGCAGGGTCATAGGCGACGTAGCCGGCGGCGCGGCGTTGCTGCAGAGCCACTCCAGCACCAGTCGCTCGTTGCACGCCGTCGCCTCCGCCAGGGTCGCCGCGTCGGCGTCACCGAGCTCGTGGAGGGCGGCGTAGAGGCCCAGCCGATCGCCGATGGCGATCATCGAGACGAAGCCGGCACTCGCCAGCTCGTCGACCAGCCGCCCGAGGCCGAGGTGGAGCCGAGCGGCCCGATCCTTGACCAGGTCGTGCGTGGTGCTCGTCGGTGCGCTGACCGCGAACAGAGCACCGCGACCGCTCTTCGGTGAGGCCGCGGACCAGGTCGGCCGTCTCGAAGCCGACCTCGCGACCGAGCTCGGCGCCGCCGCCTACCAGCGGCACCGAGCGCGCGGCGCGGCGCTCTCCCGGCGGGAGATCGTCTCGTTCGTGCTCTCCCTGACCGGGCGGTGACGGCCGCCCGGTATCGGGCTCGGCGTCGACGACCCGGTCGAGCGAGCCCTGAGGCAGGAGGACCCGCGGCTCACGGGAGCAGCGGCCGCGGACCGGCGCCCCGGCGGAGCAGGAGCACCATCAGCCCGATCAGCAGCACCCCGGTGACCAGGAGCACGATGGGCACGCCGATCACCTCGCCGAAGTACTCGGCCGCCGACATCGGCAGGTAGACGAACACGCCCGCGACGCCGATGCCGGTGACGAGGAACTCCTTGAGGACGGTGCCGCCGACGAGCAGGCCGGCGGCGGTGATCAGGCCGAACAACGGTGCGAACGACTCCCAGGAACCGCCGGTCACCCCCGCGGCCACGAGCATCAGCCCGGGCGCCGCAACCAGCGCGATGGCCGCGGGCTGGATGATCTGCCGCCAACCGGCCACCAGCCAGACCGCCCCGAAGGCCCACAGGACGAGCCCGACCATCCCGGGGCCGTCGATCCAGGCGCCGGCACCGGCCAGCGCGGCGACCACGCCCGCGACGGTCGCCAGGTACTGCGCCGGCCGATCGCCCAGGCGCCAGAGCGCCCCGGCGTACACGGCGGCCACCGATCCGACGAAGACGGCGACCGGCTCCCTGTCCCAGGCGAACACGTCCGCGGCGAGCAGGCCGGCGAAGAACGCGGCGGCGGCAGAGGAGAGGAGCCACAGGACGCCGCGGAGGCGCCACAGCGCGGCGTCGGACGAGTCGTCCACGACGGCGCCCGCGCCCCACAGGCCGACGGCGAGCGCACCGATGAGCGCGAGGCGCGACCACGCGGCCATGTCCTCCCAGAACTGCCCGACCAGCGTGGCGGCGCCGATCACCGTGAGCACCCCGCCGAGGTAGCCGACGATCTCGACCGCGACGGGTGTGCGCCGCGACGCCCGCCGGCCGGCGCCGGTCGGCGGCGGGGGAGCGGCCGCGAGCGCGAGGAGGGCGGTGGCCTGGTCGGCGGTCACGACGCCCGATTCGGTGGCCCGCCGCAGGTCCGCGGCGCTGAGGACCCGGCGATCGGCCGCCGCGCCGGTGCCCGGCGACCGCCGGGACGCCAGGGCGACGACCAGCACGACAAGAGCGACAACCACCAGAAGTGCGATCACGTCGACCCTTTCCGTCTCATCCTCGTCTCCTGCGACCACCGTGCCGCCCGTGGCACCGGCCCGACCAGGGCCGAACGACCAGAGATGACATGGGCGGTCCGTGCACAGGGTGAGGCCGACCGCGGTTCGGATGCGGTCGAAGGACCCTTTCCGGCGTCCCCGTCGTGGCCGTAGACAGGAGGGGAGCGACCGCAGCGAGCGAGAGGAGCGGCGTATGGCGCGCAAGAAGGTCCTGGTCCTGGGGGGTAACTTCGGCGGCTTGACCGCGGCGCTGGCGGTCAAGCAGGAGCTGCACGGCGACGTGGACGTCACGGTGGTGTCGGCGTCGGACAAGTTCCTGTTCAACCCGTCGCTCATCTGGCTGCCGTTCGGCAAGCGGTCCCCGTCGGACATCACGTTCCCGCTCGGGCCGACGTTCGACGACCACGACGTCGACTTCGTCCACGCCGAGGCCACAGCGCTCGACCTGCGGGGGAAGAAGGTCACCACGTCCGCCGGCACCTACGGCTACGACTACCTGGTCATCGCCACGGGCTACCGGAACAACTTCGACGCCGTCGAGGGCCTGGGGCCCGGCGGCAACGCCTACACGATCACCACCCTGGAGGACGCCATCCACGCCGGCGAGGGCTGGCGCCGCTTCCTCGACGACCCGGGCGACATCGTGATCGGTGCAGCCGAGGGTGCGGGCTGCTTCGGCGCCGCGTACGAGTACCTGTTCAACGTCGCGCACCAGCTGCGCAAGGCCGGCCTCAAGCGACGGGTCAAGCTCACATACGTGACCCCCGAGCCCGAGCTGGGCCACTTCGGCATCGGCGGGTTGCCCCACGGCGAGCAGCTGCTCGGCATGTTCATGCGCAAGGAGCGCATCGCCTCGGTGGTCGACACGGCCATCGACCACGTGGACGAGGGGCGGATGGTGCTCGGGGACGGCACCGGGCTCGACTTCGCCTACGCCATGGTCATCCCCCCGTTCATCGGCCAGGAGGTGATCCGGCGCACGACCGAGATCGCCGACGCCAAGGGGTACGTCAAGGTCAGGGACACCTACCAGACCGAGGCCTACGACGACGTCTACGCGGTCGGCATCGCCGCCGCGGTCGACGTGCCCTGGCAGTCGGCGCACGCGGTCGGCATCCCCAAGACCGGGCTGCCGACCGAGCAGATGGCGCACGTGGCGGCGAAGAACGTCGTGGCGCAGATCAAGGGCGGGGAGCCGCAGGCCCACAAGGCGTTCGGCGACATCCCGGCCGTGTGCGTGCTCGACGCCGGCAACAACGGGGTGCTCATCCTGGCCGACAGGATGCTGCCGCCCCGCAAGCACGGCCTGCTGATCCCGGGCCCGCAGTCCCACGCCATGAAGCTCGCCTTCGAGAAGTACTTCCTCTGGAAGTCCCGCCACGGCTACGTCCGCCTCCCCTAGGAGCTGGGAGAGCGGAGGAGCGACGGGGCGCGGCCCGCTGAGGTCCCCGTCCGTGGAGGGGCGGCTGGCCGCGCCCGCGGGGCGACATACCCCAGGGGGTAAGTTGGAATACCCCTAGGGGTATCGCTAGCGTGGCCGTCCGAAGCTGCTCACCACACCGGCCCGACCCGGGATCGCCCGGCGGCGCCTCGACCAGAGACGAGCGATCCCACGTGACCATCCTCCACGACCCGTCGAGCACGGACGACACGACGGCGCCACGCGACGGGCTCCTCGCCCGGATCGGCCGCGCTGCCGGCCGCCGGCCCCGCCGGGTGCTCATCCTCTGGGCGATCGTCGTGCTGGCCGCCGGCCCGCTGGCGCTCAGCCTCACCGGCGCCATGTCCGGGGCCGGCTGGGAGGCGCAGGGCTCGACCGCCCAGGAGGTGCGCGACGAGCTGCGCCGTGACTTCCCCGAGCTCGGGGCCGAGGCCGCCGTCGTCGCCTACCGCCAGGACACCCCCGTGGCCGAGGACCCCGCCGGGCTGCGTGCCCTG
>DASSGC010000142.1:0-3451 GCA_035693765.1 Acidimicrobiales bacterium | reverse complement strand
CCCGGTAGCCCTCCGCCGCCAGAGTGGGGAGCAGATGCCGCCACGACCACGCCGAGTCGGGGAAGCCGTGCAGGCACAGGGCCAGCGGTGCGCCGGTGTCGGCCAGGTCGCCCGCGGCGAGGTACCCGAAGGTCAGGCCGTTGGCCTCGATCGTGCCCTGCGCGAGCGCACCCGCTGCGCCCGCCCGCCCGCCGGTTCCCTCGGTGCCCACGGTGCCCACGGTGCCCTCGGTGCCCACGGTCATGGACCGGACGCTAACCGACCGGGCGTGCCCGCCCCGGGGCCGCCGCAGTCGGTGATTGTCGTCACACCCTACGCTCCGCCGGTCGAGGGTTGGGTAACGTCGCACGAGCGCTCGTGGCGTGACGAGGGGAATCTGTGCTGAACGTCTCCTTCTTCGGTGTTCGGGGCTCGACCCCCTGTCCGTGTGACGAGAATCGCCGCTACGGCGGCAACACCTCCTGCGTGCTGCTCGACGCGCCGGGACACGATCCCATCGTGCTCGACCTGGGCACCGGCCTCCGCCAGCTCGGCCAGACGCTGCCGACCGACGGCTCGTTCCGCGGCTCGGCCCTCGTCACCCACATGCACTGGGATCACGTGCAGGGCCTGCCGTTCTTCGCCCCGATCCTGGCGCCGGGCGCCCAGCTCGACGTCTACGGCCCGCCACAGGAGGCCGGGTCGCTGGCCGAGGCCTTCCACCAGTTCGTGCGGCCCCCGTTCTTCCCGGTCACCGTCGAGCAGCTCTACGGGCAGATCGGCTTCCACGACGCATCCGACTGCGACATCGAGATCGACGGGGCCAAGGTGCGGGTCCGGCCCGTCCCCCACGTCGGCACGAACAACGGCTACCGCATCGAGGTCGGCGGCGCCATCGTCGCCTACCTCGCCGACCACCAGATGCCGCACGACGGCGAGCACCGGGTGAGCGACGCCGTGCTCGAGCTGTGCGACGGTGCCGATCTCGTGATCCACGACGCCCAGTACACCGCCGAGGAGTTCGCGCAGAAGTACTACTGGGGGCACTGCACGGTCGACTTCGCGGTGTTCGTGGCCCAGGAGGCGGGGGCCAAGCGGCTGGCCCTGTTCCACCACGATCCAGCCCACGACGACGCCACCGTCGACGGCCTGCTCGACCACGCCCGCGCCGCCGCCGGCGCCGGTGGGCTGTGCGAGGTCATCGCCGCGTTCGAGGGTCTGACCGTGTCGTTCGGCGGCTGACGGGTCGGGCCGGCACCGGCGGCGCACTGGCTGTCTGACACCCCGTCACGACTAGGGTTCCGCGTCGTGACCGAACCAGCGACCTCCGCACCCGGGATGGACGGCGCCCGCTTCCGGCAGGTGCTCGGCCACTTCCCCACCGGCGTCACCGTCATCACGGCGGCCACCGACGACGGCCCGGTGGGCCTGTGCGTCGGGTCGTTCAGCTCCGTCTCGCTCGACCCCCCGCTCGTGATGTTCTGCGCGGGCGACCAGTCGAACAGCTACCCGCGGATCGAGGCGGCGGGTCACTACTGCGTCAACATCCTGGCCGACGACCAGGAGGACGTCGCCCGGGTCTTCGCCGGCAAGGCCGAGGACAAGTTCTCCGGCATCGGCTGGCGGCCGTCGGTCGTCACGGGCGCCCCGGTGATCCACGGCGTGCTGGCCTGGATCGACTGCCGCATCGAGGCCGTGCACCAGGCCGGCGACCACTGGATCGTGGTGGGGCGGGCCCTCGACCTGGAGATCGGTCACGAGGGCGGCCCGCTCGTCTTCTTCCGCGGCGGCTTCGGCCGCTACACGCCCTGACGCCATGCCGGTCTACGCGCTCGGCGACCGCGCGCCCGCCATCGACCCGACGGCCTACGTCCACCCCGACGCGGTGCTCATCGGCGACGTCCGCGTGGGGCCCGAGGCGTCGGTCTGGCCCGGCGCCGTGCTGCGGGGCGACGGTGCCCCGATCGTCATCGGGGCCCGCACGTCCATCCAGGACGGATCGGTGCTGCACGTCACGCCCGTCCATCCCACGGCTGTGGGGGATGAGTGCGTGATCGGCCACCTCGTCCACCTGGAGGGCTGCACGATCGAGGACGGCTGCCTGATCGGGTCGGGGGCCGTCGTGCTGCACGACGCCGTCGTGCGCTCGGGCGGCCTGGTCGGCGCCGGCGCCGTGGTGGCCAACGGGGTGGAGGTGCCGGCCCGGGCCATGGCGCTGGGCGTCCCCGCCAGGATCAGGCCCGACGCCGTCGACCCCGACCTGATGATCCGCCTGGGCATGCTGAGCTACGTGGAGCGGGGCAAGCAGTACCGCGAGGGCCTCCGCCGCATCGGTTGAGGAGCGGACGGTGCAGCGCCTGTGCGTCTTCTGCGGGTCGAGCGACGGCGCCCGCCCGGACTACGCCGCCGCGGCCGACGAGCTGGGCGTGGCGCTCGCGGCGCGGGGCATCGGCCTGGTGTACGGCGGCGCCCACGTCGGGCTCATGGGCCGGGTGGCCGACGCCTGCCGGGCGGCCGGGGGCCGGGTCACGGGCGTGATCCCGGAGCGGTTGGTCGAGGCGGAGGTGGCCCACACCGGGCTCGACGACCTGCGGGTCGTGGGGTCGATGCACGAGCGCAAGGCCCTTATGGCCGACCTGTCGGACGGCTTCCTCGCCCTGCCCGGCGGCTTCGGCACCCTCGAGGAGTTCTGCGAGGTGCTGACCTGGAGCCAGCTCGACCTGCACCCGGTGCCCAAGCCCTGCGGGCTGCTCGACGTGGCGGGCTACTACACACCGCTGGTGGCGCTGTTCGACCGCGGGGTCGACGAGGGCTTCATCCGGCCGGTCCACCGCGGCCTGGTGCTGTCGGCGTCGGGCGTCGACGACCTGCTCGACGCCCTGGCGGCGTGGACACCGCCGCCGCCGGTCCGCAAGTGGGTCTGAGCGCGATGGGCCGCGCCCGCCGGCCCGCGCCCACCGGGCGTCCTGCCCGCGGCGCCTTCGGCACCGGGGCCCGCTCTCAGGCGAGGCCGGAGCCGAGGTAGTCGAGCCCCGGCAGGTTGCGGGCCACCGTGAACGCCACGACCACGACGAGGGCCGCCGCCGTCGCCCACCGCGGCGCCCGCAGCGCGGGCGCCCGCCGCCCGACGAGCGGGGCCACCCACCCCCACGCCACGGCCGCCAGCACCAGCAGGTAGGCCGGGAGCAGCAGGTTGTGGTCGAGCGCCTGCCCGAGGTGCCCGTGCAGCAGGTCGTGCGTGCCGCGCAGGCCCCCGCAGGCCGGGCAGTCCAGCCCCAGCACGAGCCGGCTGGGGCAGAGCGGGAACACGCCGCCCCGGGCGGGGTCGACCAGGCCGACGTAGGCGGTGGCGGCCGCCGCCAGCGCCAGCCCGGCGATGCGCCCGCCGCGCCCGGGTCCGGCGTCCGCCCCGGTCGCGACCGTGGCCGCGCCGCCGGTCGCCGGGCGGTCGGGCGGCGTGCGGTCGGTCGCC
>DASSGC010000141.1:0-3983 GCA_035693765.1 Acidimicrobiales bacterium | reverse complement strand
CGCCCGCGCCCGACAGGCCGCCGCCGTCGTCGTCGCCGCCGTCGCCGCTCCCGCCGCCGTCGGGCAGGCCGAAGGCGAGGAGGCCGCCGTCGGCGTCGTCGGGCGGGGAGGCCAGCCACCAACCCCAGCTGGCGAAGACCGTGCCGTCGACCACGGCGATGCCGCCTGCGGCGGGGAAGGTCACGGAATAGGCCCACAGACGCTCGCCGTCTCGTGCGTCGTAGGCCGCGATGCGGCCCGAGTCGTCGGCCACGTAGACGACGTCGTTGGCCCAGGTCACGGGACCGGTGATGTGGGCGCCGACGCCGACCCGCCACACCTCGTCGCCGGTGGCGGCGTCGAGGGCCACCAGGTCGGCGTTCTGGCTCTCCGCGTTGGACGCCACGTAGATCGTGCCCCCGGCGACCGCGGCCGAGGCCATGACGCCGCCCTGGAGCCCGCCGGCGGTGAGCTTGCGCTCCCACAGGATCTCGCCGGTGTCGCGATCGAGCGCCCGGTAGGTGCCGGCCTTGTCGCCCACCCCCACCGCGTCGGTCCCGCCCGCGTCGAACAGGTTGGGCATCGCGCCGACGTCGGCGTCCAGGCCGCTCGGCTCGGCGATCGTCCAGGCGTCGCCGGCGGTGAACTGCGTCGACCACACCTCCGCGCCGGTCCGCAGGTCCAGGGCGAGCAGCGCGTCGCTGCGTGGCGGCGCCGGCAGCGCGTACGCCTGCCCGGTGCCGATGTAGAGCACGCCCCGCTCGGCGTCGATCGCGGGCGACGACCAGATCGACACGCCCGGGCCCTCGGTGGCGTCGCCGGCGGTGACCCAGAAGCGCCAGGCCTCCTCGCCGGTGGCGGCGTCCAGCGCCACGATGTGGCCGCGGAACGTCGGCGGGTCGCCGGGCACGAACACCTCGAAGCTGCCGACGCCGATGACGACCAGTCCCTCGGCCACCACCGGCGAGCCGAAGACCACGGCCTTGGGATGGTCGCCGATCGCGGTCTCCCACACCGGCTCGCCCGTGGCCCGGTCGAGTGCCACGACGCGGGCGTCGAAGGTGCCCACGTAGACCAGGTCACCGTCGACGACCAGCGATCCGCCGACCCAGTTGCCGTCCAGGTCGTACGCCCAGCGCTCCTCCCCGGTGGCGGCGTCGAGGGCGCGGACGTGGCCGGTCCAGTCGCCCACGTAGACGACGCCCTCGGCGACGACCGGCGTGCCGGTGACCCCACGGATGCCGTCGACGTCCCAGAGCGGCCGGAGGTCGCCCACCGTGTCGGGGCCGAGCGTGGTCTCGTCGCCCGCGGCACGGGTGTTGGCCAGGTCACCGCCGGCCCGCACCCAGGCGGCCGGGCTGCCGCCCGCGCTCGCCGGCCGGTCGGCCGGCTCGTCGCCGGCGCACGCCACCGACCCCGCGGCGACGGCGACGAGCACGGCCAGGCCGGGCCCGAACCGCCGCCGAGCGAGCATGTGCCACCACCGCCGCCGCGGCGCGGCCGCGCCGGCCTCGGTCGTCCCCTCGATCCCCACGGCCGGAGAGGATAATGCCGTTATCGGGCCCCCGCGCACAGTCCGGCGGAGGGGCTGTGCGATGCTGGGGCCGCACGCGGCCGGGGCCGGCAGTGCGGGCGCCCCGGCGTGGCGCCCGGGTAGCGAGGGACAGCGGTGGGAGCGGAACCTCGGCGCGCGACGTTCTTCGACGAGCAACGCCGGCACCGGCGAGCGGGCTGGCGCTTCTCGATCATGTCGGCGATGGCCGTGCTGGTGCTCGGCCTGCCGCTGAGCGTCGTCATCTCGCCGTTCCTCGTCGCGACCGGGCTGGTGGCGATGGACGCCGTCCACCAGGTCACGCCGATGCCCGACCCGCTCGCGGCGCTCGAACCGCTCGTCGACCGCCTGAGCGCCACCGGAGCCGAGCCCCCGACCGACACCGGCGAGGACGCCGGGGACGACACCGGGGAGGTCGAGGTGGCGGCCTCCACGCTGGCGTGGGCCGCCGCGGCCCTCGTGGTGCCGGGGATCGTGGCCATGTTCGTCGTGTGGCGGTGCGTGCGGCGGCTGTTCATGCGGTCGGGCGCCGGCGCCGTCGTGCTGGCCGCCGGTGCCCGGGCGCCGCGCCCCGGCGACCTCGAGGAGCGCCAGCTCGTCAACCTGGTGGAGGAGATGGCGCTCGCCGCCGGCGTGCCACGGCCGCGGGTGATGCTCGTCGACGCGGATGTCGCCAACGCCGCGGTCGCGGGCCGGTCCCCGCAGGACTTCACGGTCATCGTGCCCCGCGGCCTGCTCGACGACCTGGGCCGCGACGCCACGCAGGCGGTGGTGGCCGACCTGCTGGCCATGGTGGTCGACGGCGACCTGCGGGCCGCGCTGCTGATCGCGTCGGTCAACCAGACGTTCGACCTCATCGGCAGTGCCCTGGCGGCACCGCTCGGCGGCGAGACGAGGAAGGTGCTGTGGCAGGCCATCCGCCTGGCCCTGCGCCGGGGGCCCGCCCGCGGCGACGGGTCGGAGGAGCACTTCATCGCGGAGCGGCTGACGCGGATGGCCCAGCTCGAAGGGCTCGACCCCGAGCCGGACCGGACGGGGTGCGTGACGCTGCTGTTCCAGTGGCCCTTCCTGGTGGCGTCGCTCGCGTGGGCGATCACCCGGCTGATCTTCGGCGGGTTCCTGGTGTCGGCGGTCGTGGCCGCCCAGTGGCGCCGCCGCCGGCTGCTGGCCGACGCCACGGCGGTCGAGCTGACCCGCAATCCCGACGCGCTGGCGGCGGCCCTGGTCCACCTCCGCGACCACGGCGCCACCGTGCCGGCGGGCCCGTGGACCCACCTGTTCGTGGTCGGCCCGGAGGCCGAGCAGGAACGGGCGTTCCGCCGGTTCGAGCGCCGCCGGGACGAGATCTGGGCCGACGAGCGCCGCCCCGGCGAGTCACGCCGTGCCGCGCTGGCCCGCCGGACCCGGGAGGCCATCGCGGCCACGAGCGAGATGCAGCGCGACCAGGCGGGCGGCGCCACGGTCAGCACCGGCACGCGCCCGGCGCCGGGAAGGTCGACGGCGGCTTCGCCGGTGACATCGTCGGTGGCTTCGCCGCCGCCCGAGGCGAACACCGAGATGGCGGCGTTCCTGCCGAAGCTGAGCAAGCGCCTCGACCGGCTGGAGGCGATGGGCGCCCGGGTCCCGGACGACCCAGGCGAGCGATGGTCGGCCAAGCCCGAGGTGTCGCCGGTGATGAAGGCGCTCGGCTGGGTCGTCGGCATCCTGCTGACGGCGATCATCGCGGTGCTGATGCTGATCCTGGTCCAGCTCGTGCTGGGCATGATCTACATGGCCCTGATGTTCGAGCTCGCGCTGCTCGCCCCCCTGGTGCTCGCGTCGCACGCCCTGCTCCGCTGACCCAGCGCGGGCCCGTGATCGGGCCTTCGGCCAGCGGGGCGGCGAGTTTCGAGGGTTCGGAACGGCGGGCTATGCTGTCTCGTCCACCACGCAAGCCCCCATCGTCTAGTGGCCTAGGACACCACCCTCTCAAGGTGGCGACACGGGTTCGAATCCCGTTGGGGGTGCCAGCCACGTAGGCCCAGGTCGTAGCGCACAGCCGACCGGTGCCGTAGCTCCCACACCGCAGCCGTGAGCGGCCTCCGCGCCCAATACGCGCCCAACCCGCCCGCGAACCGGTCACCGGTGCGACCGCTTCCGCGCCAGCTCCGCCTCGACGGCCGCAGAGACCGCGGCGGCGATCTCCCGCTCGCGATCACGCTGCGCGTGCTGATAGATCAGCGCCGCACGAGTGGTCGAGTGCCCCATACGGGCCATCAGCTCCTTGAGACTCGCCACGTTCGAAGCGAAGCCGTTCGCCGTGTGCCTCAGGTCATGAAAGTGCAGACCGGCGGGCAGAGGAGTGCCATCATTCACCGCCTGGTCGAGCGCGGCACTCCACGCCCGGTTGAAGTTCGACCTCAGCGGCCGCATCGAGCTCGGGTCGCGTCGTCACCAATGCCTCCCACGGTCG
>DASSGC010000140.1:0-12346 GCA_035693765.1 Acidimicrobiales bacterium | reverse complement strand
ATAGCCGAGGCCGGAGTCGTCGTCCCATCGGACCCCGGGCCGCGCCCCTCGTAGACGGCCGTCAGTCCATCCAGCTCCTCGGACAGAAACCGCCCGACGACCTCAGCGACCTGTGCTTCGGTCCCGGAGTCCAGAAGCCCCCGGGCGGCGTAGGCCGCCACCACGGTGGCGATGGTGGGGAGCCAACCTGGCCGCCCCAGCAGCTCGGCGAGCACGGTATCCACGATGTCCCCGTCACGTGGCGCCTGCCCCAGTGGCAGGAGGAAGGGCCAACCCGGCGGCTCGACTCCGTCGTCGCCGGTGAGACGGTGCAGCTCCGCGGCGAGCGCCTCGGACCCCTCCCGCGTCGGGATCATCGCCAGCAAGCGCAACGCATGCCAATAGGTGGTCCGGCCCTGCAGGTGCGCCAGGTGCCGTTGCACCAGCGCCGGTTCCACGACATCGACGTGGCCCTCCAGAACCTCGACCAGCATCTTGTTGGGGCGCCAGGGCGTCGTTGGTACGTCGGGGAACACCGTGCACGCGGCGCCGAGCAACGCATCCGCGGCATCCCCGTCAAGCGATTCCTGCTTCCAGAACCTCAGTCGCCGTGCCGCCTCCCAACGCGCATCCCGATCGTCCTGACCCAGGAGGACCACCACCTCCTCGACGTCCGCCACCCCGACCACGCCAACCGACCCTACATCTCGCCTCGTCATGTAACCGCCGCCGCGAGCCACCGATACCTGCCGGCGATGTCGCTGGTGCAGACAGCCGCAGTGGCCGCTGCTATCGGTGAGAGGACCCGTGGCCGCCACCCACCAATCGACCGGCCGTGACGGCGCACAAATCGACTGCTACCGCTCGCTCGGGCTGGGTGGGTCTCGCCCTCTACGGAGAGTGACCGGCGTCCGCGGCCTCGAGGCGCTCGCGGGGCCGCCGCCGGGACGAGTACGCGCGTTGGGAGCGCGACGCGCCGATGGCGTTGTGGCAGCTCGACATCGTCGGTGGTGTGTTCCTGGCCGATGGCCGGGAGGTCAAGATCGTCACCGGGGTGGATGACCACTCCCGCTACTGCGTGATCGCCCATGCCACGCTGCGGGCCACGGGCCGGGCGGGGTGCCTGGCGTTCGCCCGCGCCTTGCAGCGCTACGGGGTGCCCGAGGAGGTCCTGACCGACAACGGCCGCCAGTTCACTGCCCGGTTCGGGCGGGGCGGGGAGGTGTTGTTCGATCGGATCTGGCGGGACAACGGCATCGTGCACCGGCTCACGCACAGCCCGTTCGACCGACGGCCAGACGAAGGGGTCGAGCGACGCCGCAACGGCGGCCGGACGTCGCCGCGGAGTCTAACGGGATCCGTCGTTGACGCTCCTAGCATCTCTGTCGTGATGCACGCCACCGGGAGCCAGCGTCACGCCGGCGTCGGACGCCGACCTCGAGCGGTGGCTTCGTGAAGGCACCGCTGACCTCGTGACCGCTCTGGACGAAGCAGGAAACGACTCGCCCTGCTGGACGTGGTGGGGGATCCGTTCAGTTCCGGAGCGGTGGCGCGGCACCAGGTCCAAGAAGCGGCGGTTCACAGGTGGGACGCCGAGTCCGCCTTCAGCACGCCGTCGCCCATCGAGGCGCGCAGTAGCTGACGACGGCGTCGGGGAGTTCCTGTCGGTGATGCTCGGGCGAGGCGCCGAACATCTGCCGGGCTCGGTCAGGCTCGCCGCATCCGACACGGGCACCGACTGGAGAGTCGGCCCCGACGACGGTGGCGTCGGGGCCACGATCCGCGCACCCGCGTCAGATCTTGTCCTGCTGCTTTACCGCCGGTTCCCGACATCAGCAGTGGTGATCGACGGTGATAGGCGGGCGGCAGAAGCGCTCGTCGGGGCCGCCGGCACTGAGTAGCTCCACAGGCGGCACAGCCGCGCCCGCCAGGTGCCGGTCGTTGATCGATCAGCTCGGCGACCGCTGACGCCCTACCTGTCGGGGCGGTCAGTACAGGGGCGACCACGCGCTCGTGCGCAGCAGCCGGCTCTCCCACTGGTCGCGGTAGCGCAGGCCCCGATGCATGTACGAGCCGGGCCATGTGTCGGGGTCGTAGTCCTCGGGCTCGGAGATCAGCCCCATCAGAAGGTCGTAGCTCAGGATCTTCTGCACGAGCACGGCTTCGGGCCGGCGATGCGTGCCGAAGGCCGGCTGGAAGCAGCCCTCGATCTCGAGGATCTTCCGGTCGGCCGGCAGCTTCCGCATCATCTGGAAGTACTCGTCGCTCCAGAAGTCGATGTAGTCGTCCAGCGGCGCCGACGGCCAGCCGGTGTCCTCCATGTAGAGCGACAGTTCGTGCTCGGCGCCGTCGGTGGGGACCGTTGCCAGGTCGACCGCCTGCAACGGCGACCAGTGCACCGGCACGAGCATCTTGCCCACGACGTCGTGGCGCATCTCACCAACGGCGCGAGACCAGTCGAGCAGGTCGCTGCCGCGCAGGCGCTCGGCCAGCCGCTGGTAGGCGTCGCCGTCGCGCACGGCCGTGACCGTCACCACGGTGTAGGCGGGTCCGCTGCCGTGGGCCTGGTTCAGATACCAGAGCAGCCGGGCGTCGTCGCCGCTCGCCAACAGGGCCATCCACCCGTCGCGGTACGCCGTCTCGAACTCACGCTCCTTCTCGCCCACCACGGAGTGGACCTCATGCATGAAGAGCATCGTGGGCCGTCTCTTCCTCCCGGGCGTCCAGGATCACCGCGGCCAGAGCCGCTCGGCTGACCTTCCCGAGGTTGCTGTACGGCAGGTCGTCGGCGAAGACGATCCAGTCCGGCAGCTTGTAGCGAGCGAGCCGCCCGGCGCAGAAGGTCCGGAGGTCGGCGGCGTCGATTGCGCCGTCCACGACCACCACCGCCCCGACCCGCTGGCCCATCTCCGCGTCGGGCACGCCGGTCACGCCGGCATCCCGGACTCCCGGGTGGGCCCGCAGCACCTCCTCCACCTCGATCGGCCCGAACTTCTCCCCTCCCCGGTTGATCGTGTCGCGCAGGCGGCCGACCGGGTGCAGGTACCCCTCGTCGTCGATCGACGCCAGGTCGCCCGTGCGCAGCCAGTCCGGGCTGACGTTCTGGGCGGCCCGCACCCACACCTCCCCCACCTGGCCGACGGCGCAGTCCTCTGCAACGTCGGCCCCGGCCACGTCGACGATGCGCAGCTCGACGCCCGGCAACGCCGTGCCCGCCGAGCCCAGTTTGTGCCGGCGGCGATGGTCCTCGGCCGAGAGGGCGGCGTAGGCGCCGAGGGTCTCGGTCTGCCCGAACACGTTCACGAAGCCGACGTACGGCAAGGCGTCGAGGGCCCGTTCGACCAGGGCCACCGGCGCCGCTGCGGCGCCATAGCTGAGCTGGCGCAGCGAGCTGAGGTCCCGCGAGTCGAAGTCAGGATGGTCGAGGATGCGCTGGAGCATCGTGGGCACGACGAACGTCTGCGACACCCCGTGCTCCTCGACGGCCCGCAGCCAGGAGCCGGCGTCGAAGCGAGGCAGGACGACCAGCTTGTTGCCCGAATGCAGGCTGATCAGCAGCCCCAGCGTGCCCCCGATGTGGAAGATCGGGGCCGACATCATGTCGGTGACCTGGGGGGCGTCGGGGTCGATGGGTGCGGCGTAGAACGCGAGGCGCCGATCCACCACGCCGTGGCTGATCGAGATCGGCTTCGGCAGGCCGGTCGTGCCGCTGGTGAACAGCACGAGCGCCTCGTCGTCGCCATCGCCGACGGCCCCGGCCGCCTGCGAGAGCTGCGGCCCGTCGACGTCGTCGACATCACGCTCCCCGAGCAGCGCTCCCGACCCGATGGCGCCGGCCAACCGCTCGCGGAACGGCTCGCCCGCCACCCCCACGGTCGCCCCTACCGCAGCCACGAGCCTGCCCAGCTCGTCCACAGTGAGCTCGACGTTCATCTGCGCCGACGCCGCGCCAATGCGAGCGGCCGCCAGGATCGTCGCGACCGACAGCACGCTGCCGTTGTCCACCAGGGCGACGCGGTCACCCGCCCCGACGCCGCCAGCCGCGAGCGCAGTGGCTATCCGGCCCACCCACCGCTCGAGCTCCCGGTACGTGCATCGGCGGTCACCGACGACCAGCGCGACGCGATCCGGCACACGCTGGACGGCGGGATCGATCGTTCGACCGACGTTCACGACTCCGAACCTCCTCACGACAGCGGCGACCACGTCGCGGTGCGAAGCAGCTTGCTGCGCCACCGGTCGCGGTACTGCAGGGCGTCGTGCATCCAGGTGCCGGGGCGGCTCATCTCCTCCGGCATGTCGTGGGTGAGCAGGTGGACGAGCTGCGGCATGCTGCACACCTTCTGCATGAGCGTGACCTCGGGGTAGCGTCCGGCCCCCGGCATGGTCTGGTAAGCGGCTTCGATGCGCAGCAGCGTCCGCGCGTCCCCCACGTCGACCTTGGCCTCGAGCATGGTCATGTAGAGCTCGCCGGCGGCGGCGACGTACTCGTCGACCTTCCCCCGCCTCGGCCACATGGTGTCCTCCATGTACAGCGTGGAATCGTGGCGGCGACCGTCGGTAGGTACGTCGGCCAGCTCGATCTCCAGCGGCGAGAACGGCAGCGGCATGAGCAGGCAGGCATCGACGTCGTGCCGGTACCCGTCGACCTCGCACGCCCAGTCCCGCAGGTTGCCGGCATGCACGCGCTGCGCCAACCGTTCCCAGGTCGCGCAGTCGGCGAGGCCGGTGACGGTGACGACGTGGTACGAAGGGCCGGTGCCGTGGGCGTGGTGCAGGAACCACAGCAGCCGGGCCCCGTCCTCTGCGGCCAGCGCCGCCATCCACGCCCGGTAGGCGGCCTCGAACTCCTTCTCCTTGCTGCCCACTACGCAGTGGACCTCGTGAAGGAACAGCACCCGACCAACACCCCCTCCCCGGGCGACGCGGCCGCGCGGCCGCGTTTGCCGATACTCCGACAAGATAGAGGGACTGTCGGGTGGCCGGCGCCGACGAGGCAATCCTCTGCGAAGATCTCGGGATCACGCTGCTGCTGCGTGGTTCGGCTGTGGCCGGTGTCGCTTCGTTGCGGTGCGCGGGGCACTATGAGCGGGTGGTTGCCGGTCGGATGCTGGTCGCGATGACGGGGCTGCCAGGCACGGGGAAGAGCGTCAAGGCCAACGACGTCCTGTTCGGCCGCCAGGGCTGGCAGCGCCAGCGCCTGGCCGACCTGGTCGTCGACACCCTCTAAGGTCCCGCCCGTGCAGTCCCACGAGTTCTCGTTCGAGGTCGACGGCACGCCCGCCGAGGTCTGGCGGGCGCTGCACCCTCGCCTGGAGCGGGGCGTGATCGAGCACGGCAGCGTGCGCATCGAGATCGTCCATCCCGGCGACGTTGACGGTCTCGGGCTGGTGCGGCACTGCACGTTCCGCGTGCCCCGGTACCTGCTGAGCGGGGGCGTCGGGCGGTCGTGGGAGGTGATCACCGAGTCCCGCCCGCCCGAGTACTCCCGCTACGAGGCCGTCGGGAAGCCGCTGTGGTCGCGGGCCGGCGGCTGGCACCGGATCGAAGCGGTCGGCGACGACCGCACCCGGGTGACGTTCGGCGAGACGTACGAGGCCTTCAACCCGGTCGCCCGCCGACTGCTGGAGGCCCGGGTCCACCGCTCCATCTCCGCCGACAACGACGTCCTGATCAGGCAGGCGGTGGAGCGGGGGGTGGCGGCCCAGCGGGCCCGGTGACCCCGCCGAACGGCGTGCCGTAACGGTCGAGGTGCGCCACCTCGCCCACCTGGCGCCGGCGGGGCCGGCCCAGCGGGCCCGCCGGGCGACCGAGGGGCACCACCGCCAGCGGTCGCACGCCCTCCGGCAACCCGACCGCGGCGGCCAGGCCGCCGGGGACCTGCGCCGCCAGCGTGGTCAGCGCCGAGCCGTAGCCCAGCGCCGCCGCCGCCAGCAGCAGGTTCTGCACCGCGGGGAACACCGACGAGGCCAGCACCGCGGGCGGCAGCCCGTCACGGCCGTCGCCGGCCACCACGACCAACACGGGGGCGCCCCCGTACCCCTCCGCCATGAACCGGTCGACCGCGGCGAACAGGCCCGGCGCCAGGCTGCGCTCCGCATGGCCGCGGGCGCCGCCCTCCCACACCCGGCGCGTCAGCCCGTCGATGGCGCCCCGGACGGCGGCGTCGCGCACGACCACGAACACCCAGGGCTGGCGGTTCTCCGCGCTGGGCGCATGGGTGGCCGCCTGCAGGATCATGGCCACGTGCTCGTCGGACACCGGATCGGCCGTGTACGCCCGGCACGCCCGCTGGGCAAGGAGGTGCTCGATCACGCCGGCGGTCCCCCGCGTCCGGGCAGGTCCCGCTTGAGCACCTTGCCGGTGGCGTTGCGGGGCAGGGCGGCGAGGAACGTCACCGCCCGGGGCACCTTGTAGTCGCTCAGCCGCTCGGCACAGAACGCCCGCAGCTCGTCGGCGGTCACGGCGCTGCCCGGCCTTCGCACCACCCAGGCGCCGACGTCCTCCCCCAGCACCGGGTGGGCGACGCCGGCCACGGCCGCCTCCTGCACGCCCGGGTGCTCGTAGAGCACCGCCTCGACGTCGGTCGCGTGCACGTTGTGACCGCCCCGGATGATCACGTCCTTCTCGCGGCCCACGATGTAGAGGAAGCCGTCCTCGTCGAGGTAGGCGAGGTCGCCGGTGTGGAGCCAGCCGTCCCGCCACGTCCCGGCGGTGGCGGCGTCGTCCCGGAAGTACTCGCGCTCCCGCCCGGGGTTGCGCACCACCAGCTCGCCGATCTCCCGGGCCGGCAGCGCGTCGCCGGCGGCGTCCACGATGCGGAACTCGGTGGGCGGCACGGGCCGGCCGACCGAGCCGACCCGCCGCCCCTGCTCCTCGGGCGGCATGAAGCAAAACGCCGGCCCCGCCTCGGTCATCCCCCACGAGTTGGACACCAGCGCGCGGGGGAGCCGGGCCTGGAGACGGGCCACCGTGCCCGGGGCGACCGGCGCGCTGCCGAGCGAGCACATGGTGAGAGACGACAGGTCGGCCGTCTCGAAGCGGGGGCTGGCCACCAGCAGCTCGGCCATGGCCGGGACGAGGAACGTGGCGGCCGGGCGGCGGGCCTCCACCACGTCGAACCAGCGGTCGACGTCGAAGCGGGGCAGGTAGAGCAGCGGCATCCCCAGCTTCATCGGGTTGTAGGCGGATGCGATACCCGCGAACGTGAACATCGGCGAGGCGTGCAGCCAGCCGTGACGCCGCCAGCGGGGCAGGCCGTTGGGCACCATCGCCACGTTGCGGTGGCGCACGACCACGCCCTTGGGACGGCCGATGGTGCCGGACGTGTACATGAGGTCGGCCATGTCGTCGCCGCCGACGGGCACCTGGAAGGACGAGTCATCGGCGTCGGTGGCGTCCCCCCAGGCCACCAGCCCCTCGCTCCCCGCTCCCGGAGCCGTGGTCACCACCGTGCGGAGCTCGGGCAGATCGGGCCGGGCCGCCTCCAGGTCCCGCAGCGTGGCCGTGCCCGTCACTGCTACGACCGCGCCGGCGTGCGCCAACACATGCGCCAGCTCCCGGGGGACCAGGCGGTTGCTGGTGGGCACCGCGACGGCCCCGGCCTTGTGCACAGCCGAGTACGCGAGCAGGAAGGTCTCGCCCTCCTCCGGCGGCACGTGGATCGCCACGCGGTCGCCCCGGGCCACGCCCTGGGCGACGAGCCAGCGGGCCAGCCGGTTCGAGCGCGACTCCCACTCCCGGAACGTGAGGTCGCGGTCGGCGGCCATATCCGTGTACGCCACCTCGTCGGGCAGCGCCTCCGCCATGAGGCGGAGCTGGTCCGGCAGCAGGTCCGCCATCAGCCCGCCGGTTCGGGGTCCCGGGGAAGGCCGAGCAGGCGCTCGCCGATGACGTTGCGCTGGATCTCGCTGGTCCCACCGGCGATGGTCAGGCAGCGGTTGGCGAGGAAGCCGAACGTCCACTGGCCGGCCACGCCGTCCGTGGTGGCGCCGTCGGGGCCGAGCAGCAGGAGGCCCAGCTCCTGGGTGCGCTGGTCGTGCTCGACGCCGAGCAGCTTGCGGACGCTCGCCTCCGCCCCCGGCACTTCGCCCCGCAGCGACCGGGCCGTCGCCCGCACGCCGATGGCGGCGACCGAGTGGGCCTCGGCCACCAGCGCCCCCAGCGCGTCCAGCAGGAGGGCGTCGAGCGGCGCCTGCCCGTCCCCGGTGCGCTCGGCCACCAGGCCCAGCAGCGCCTCGATCCCCCCGCCGAACGACGAGCCGCTGCCCATCGACACCCGCTCGTTGGCCAGCGTGGTGCGGGCGAGCGGCCAGCCGCCGTCCACCTCGCCGATGACGCAGTCGTCGGGCACGAACACGTCATCGAGGAAGACCTCGTTGAACATGGCCAGCCCGGTGAGCTCCCGCAGGGGCCGGACGTCGATGCCTCGGGTCGCCATGTCCACGACGAAGTAGGTGATGCCAAGGTGCTTGGGGGCGGTGGGGTTCGTCCGGGCCAGGCAGATGCCCCAGTCGGCCTCGGCCGCCATCGTCGTCCACACCTTCTGGCCGGTGAGCAGCCAGCCGCCCTCGGTGCGGGTGGCCCGAGTGGTCAGCGAGGCCAGGTCGGAGCCGGCCCCCGGCTCGCTGAACAGCTGGCACCAGGTGATCTCGCCGTGGAGCGTCGGCCGCACCCAGCGCTCCTGCTGCTCGGGGGTGCCGTGGACGGCGATGGTCGGCGCGGCCCACGCGCCGACCTGCAGGTGCGGCACCCGCACGCCGGCCCGGCGCAGCTCGCGGTCGATCACCAGCTGCTCGGCCGGTGCCGCCCCGCGCCCCCAGGGCGGGGCCCAGTGCGGCACCAGCAGCCCCGTGTCCGCCAGCCGCCCGCGGCGCTGCTCCCGAGCGAGCGCCGCCACCTCCGCCACGACGGCGCGGATCTCGTCGTCGGGGGGACCGGCGTCGTCGGGCAGGTCGAGCCCGAGGCGGCGCCGGGCCCCGCCCAGCGCGCCGCGGGCGGCGGCGGCCCGCCACGCGCCCGCCCCGAAAAGCTGGCGCAGCGCCAGGGCCCGCCGCAGGTAGAGGTGGGCGTCGTGCTCCCAGGTGAAGCCGATCCCGCCCAGGACCTGGATGCAGTCCTTGGCCACCGCGGCGTAGGCGTCGAAGGCGACGGAACCCGCGGCGGCCACCGCGAGGGCGGCCTCGGGGCCGTCGGGATCGGGGCCGTCGAGGGCGGCGGCGCCGTCCCAGGCGAGCGCCCGCACCTGCTCGAGGCGGACGAGCATGTCGGCGCAGCGGTGCTTGACCGCCTGGAACTGGCCGATGGGCCGGCCGAACTGGCGCCGCTCCCGGGCGTAGGTCGCGGCGACGTCGACGCACCACGCCGCCCCGCCCGCGCACTCCGCAGCCCCGAGCACCGCGCCCACGGCCTCGACCCGGTCGCGGGTGAGTCCGGCCAGCGGCGTGGCCGGCGCGTCGACCAGGTCGAGGCGGGCCAGGCCTCGCGTCTGGTCCAGGGCGGGCAGCACCGCCGCCGTCGCTCCCTCGCCGTCCGCGACCTCGACGACCGCCCACCGCTCCTCGCCCGCGATCGCGACCGGCACCACGACGGCGGCCGCCAGCGTGCCGCCCAGCACGGGCCCGGTGCTTCCCGTGACGGACAGCGCGCCTTCGGCGTCCCGCGCCCGGAGCGTCCCGTCCAGCGCCACGGCCGCCACCCGCCGGCCGGCGGCCAGGTCGGCCCGCAGCTGGGGCGCGCCGCCGGCCAGCGCCGCCGCCCAGACGGTGGGCAGCACAGGGCCGGGAGCCACGGCCCTGCCCAGCTCCTCCAGCACCACCGCCAGCTCCGTGTAGCCGGCGCCCTGCCCACCGTCCGACTCGGGGACGGCCAGTCCCAGCCAGCCCAGGCCGGCCAGCTCGTCCCAGAAGGGCGGCAGCGTCTCGGTGCCCGCCTCGACCGCGTCCATGGCCACCCGGGCCGCCGCGGGCGGGCACCGCTCGGCGGTGAAGCGCCGGGCGACCGCGAGGAGGGCGAGGTGGTCCTCACCGATGGCGATGCTCACTGGCAGTCTCCCGACCCGTCTAACGATCACGTCACGTTAGCGGGCCACCCCACTAGCCTCCGGTCGTCATGACGATCCACTACGAGCAGCTCGACGGCCACGTGGCCCGAATCACCATCGACCGGCCCGAGGTCCGCAACGCGCTCGACCTGCACCACTTCCGCGACCTGGCCAACGCCTGGCGGCGGTTCCGGGACGACCCCGAGGACTGGGTGGCGATCGTGACCGGCGTGCCAGGTGAGTTCATGACCGGCGCCGACCTCAAGACCTACATCCCCCAGGTCACCGCGCTGCAGGCGCGGATCCAGGCGGGCGGGGTCGACGAGATCGACGGCTGCCGGCTGCGGGACGGCACCGACGCGGTGCCGCGCAGCCTGCGGATCTACAAGCCGATCGTGGCCGCGGTGGACGGCCCGTGCGTGGCGGGGGGCATGGAGATGCTGGGCGGCACCGACATCCGCCTCACCACCGAGCGGGCCACGTTCGGCGTCATGGAGCCGCGGCGGGGCCTGTTCGCCGGGGGCGGGACCACCGTGCGCCTCCCCCGCCAGCTGGCCTTCCCGGCGGCGATGGAGTTCCTGCTGACGGCCGAGGCCTTCCCCGCCGCCCGGGCGCACGCCCTGGGACTGCTCAACGAGATCGTCCCGGGCGACGAGCTGGCCGAGCGGGCGCTCGACTGGGCGCGCCGCATCACGGTCAACGCCCCGCTGGCCGTCCAGGCCACCAAGGAGAGCGTGCTGGGCGGCCTGGCCGTCGACCAGCGCGAGGCCTACCGGATCGAGGACGAGCTGGCCGCCCGGGTCTTCGCCAGCGAGGACGCGCAGGAGGGGCCGCGGGCCTTCGCCGACAAGCGCCCCCCGCTGTGGAAGGGCCGGTGACGGTCGACCCCCGCACCCCGTGCCTCGTCGGGGTGGCCCAGCGCACGGTGCGGCCCGGAGAGGGCCCGTGCCCGGAACCGCTGGCCCTGTGGGAGGACACGGCACGGCGGGCGGCCGACGACGCCGTGCCGGGCCGCGGCGGGCGGGTGCTGGCGGCCGCCGACAGTCTCCAGGTCGTGTATTGCATGGCCTGGCCCTACGACGCGCCCGTCGACCGGCTGGCCGGCGCGCTCGGGATCGCCCCCCGCCACCGCCGGTACTCGGGCATCGGCGGCACCACGCCCCAGGTGCTGGTGCAGGACGCCGCCGAGGCCATCCTGGCCGGCCGCTGCGACGTGGCCGTCATCGCGGGCGCCGAAGCGCTGGACACCCGGCGCCGGGCCCGCAAGGCCGGCGAGCGGCTGCCGTGGAGCCACCGGGCGCCCGAGCCCCCGCCGTTCCCGTTCGAGGCCCCGTTCCACCCGGCCGAGGTGGCCCACGACGTGTTCCAGGCGTGGCTGACGTTCCCGGTGTTCGACATCGCCCGCCGGGCCCGCCTCGGCGTGGCGCCGGCGGACTACGCCGCCGCGGTCGGCCGCCTGCTGGCGCCGTTCAGCGAGGTGGCCGCCGCCAACCCCTACGCCTGGTTCCCTGCGGCGGTCCCGGCCGAGACCCTGGCCACGCCGTCACCGGACAACCGGCTGGTGGGCTACCCGTACACGAAGCGGGCGATCTCAGTCATGGACGTCGACATGGCGGCCACCGTCATCGTGGCCAGCCACGCTGCGGCCGACGCCCTCGGGGTCCCGGTCGACCGGCGGGTCTACCTCCGGGGCTGGTGCTACGCCACCGACCCGGTGTACGTGGCCGAGCACCCGGACCTGTCGGCCTCGCCGGCCATGGCGGCCGCAGGGGCGGAGGCGCTGCGGGTCGCGGGCCTCGGGGTCGACGACGTCGCCCACCTCGACCTGTACAGCTGCTTCGCCAGCTCCGTGCACCTGGCCTGCGACGCCCTCGGCCTGGCCCCCGACGACGACCGGGGCCTGACCGTCACGGGGGGCCTGCCGTTCGCCGGCGGGGCCGGGAGCAACTACGTGCTCCACAGCCTGGCGACGATGGTCGAGGTCCTGCGAGCGGACCCGGGCTCGGTCGGGCTGGTCAGCGGCGTCGGCATGCACATGACCAAGCACGCCTTCGGCGTCTGCGCCACGACGCCGCCAGCCGGCCGGGTGGCGCCGCCCGACGCCGCCGGGGTGCAGGCCCGGCTGGACGCGACCCCGCGCGTCGCGATCGCCGACCGCCACGCCGGCACGGCGACCGTGGCGTCGTGCACCGTCGCCCACGGGCGCGACGGCGCCCCGGCGTGGGGGTTGGTGGTGGCCGACGTGGCCGACCGCGTCAGGGCCTACGGCCGGGTCGAGGACCCCGCGCTGCTGGCGGCGCTGGAGGCCGAGGAGTGGGTCGGCAG
>DASSGC010000139.1:0-23768 GCA_035693765.1 Acidimicrobiales bacterium | reverse complement strand
ATGGACGAGACCGGCGTCGACGCGCAGGTGCTGTTCCCGAACTCGGTGGGCCTTGGTGGGAACACCCTCAACGGAACCGTGCAGGACGAGCAGCTGCGGATGCTGTGCGTCGAGATCTACAACGACGCGATGGCGGAGCTCCAGGAGTGGTCGAACAACCGGTTCCTCCCGATGCCGGTCCTGCCCGCGTGGAGCATCGAGGAGTGCGCCCGCGAGGCGGAGCGCGTCGCGGGGCTCGGCTTCCGGGGGGTGAACATGACCTCCGACCCGCAGGAGACGGGCTCGCCCGACCTGGCCAGCAAGGAGTGGGACGCCCTCTGGGAGGTCTGCGCCGACCTGCACCTGCCCGTCCACTTCCACATCGGGGCCAGCCTCACCAGCATCAACTTCTACGGGAAGTACTTCTGGCCGTCGCTGCACGACAACGTCAAGCCGGCCGTGGGCGGCGCCATGCTGTTCCTGAACAACGCCCGCGTGGTCATCAACAGCGTCTACGCCGGCATCTTCGACCGGCATCCGAAGCTGAAGATGGTCTCGGTGGAGAGCGGCATCGGGTGGATCCCGTTCATGCTCGAGGCCATGGACTACGAGATCCTGGAGAACGCGCCGGCGCAGGCGGCCGAGCTGTCCCGCACGCCGTCGGAGTACGTCAAGGACCACTGGTACGCGACGTTCTGGTTCGAGCGCAACCAGGGGAACCTGCAGGGGCTGATCGACGCCGTCGGCGAGGACAACGTCATGTTCGAGACCGACTTCCCGCACCCCACCTGCCTGTACCCGAGCCCGCTCGAGACGGTGGCGGAGACCATGTCGAGCCTGCGGCCGGCGACCCGCAGGAAGGTCCTGGGCGAGAACGCCGCCGCGCTGTACCGCGTCTGACGACCCGAGCGCGTCCGGACCTCAGCGCGGTGCCGCCGGCCCGCCCGTCCGGGGGCCGGGCGAGAAGGCGATCGGCAGGGCGAGCGGCGACCGGTTGAACGCGGTGTGGAAGGGGAGCGAGTCCTCGGGCGCCAGCAGCTCGATGCCGTCGAGCCGCTGCACGAGCTCGTGGACGGCGACCCGCAGGTTGAGGCGGGCGAGGTTCGACCCGGCGCACCGGTGGGGCCCGGCGCCGAAGGCGATGTGCCGGTTGCGGGCGCGGTCGAGGTCGAAGGCGTCCGGGTCGGGGAACTCGTCCTCGTCGCGGTTGGCCGAGGCCCAGGAGATCAGGACCTTCTCGCCCGCCCGGATGGGGTGGCCGTCGATCTCCGTGTCGTGCCGGACCGTGCGGCCGATGGCGAGGAAGGGGTCCTCGAGGCGCAGCAGCTCCTCGACGGCGGCGGGGACCAGCTCGGGCCGGTCGCGGAGCAGGGCCGGGATCTCGGGCTCCCGGACGAAGCGGAGCATGAACTGCCCCAGCGCGCCGGCCGTCGTCTCGAGCCCGCCCAGGATGAGCAGCAGGATGAGGCCGAGCACCTCGGTCTCGGTGACCGGCCGCCCGTCGATCTCGGCGGCCAGGATGGCGTCGACGACGTCGCCCTGGGGCGGCTGGGCGCGGCGCTGCGCCACGAACCCGGTGATCCAGGCGTTCAGCGCCTGCCAGCACTCGCGGCTGTCGGGGTTGGTGGGCACCGAGGCGCGCTGGGCCAGGTCGGCGACCTCGCGCACCTGCTCGGGCGGTGCGTTGAGCACGAGGTCGAAGAAGGCGAGGCCCGGGAACGGCTGGGCGAAGTCGGTCATGAAGTCGCACCTGCCGGCCTCGACGAACTCGTCGATGAGGCGGGTGACGAGGGCGCGGGTGGGCTCCTCGTACGGGCGGACCACGGCCGGCGTGAACCAGGCGCTGATCAGCCGCTTGTAGGCCCGGTGCAGCGGCGGGTCGATGTGCTCCGGGATGGCCGGCACCACCATCTTCGTGTCGGGGATGGCGACACCGAGCTCGGAGCTGAACGTCTCCCAGTCCTGGGCGACCCGGAGCACGTCCTCGTACCGGGTCACGACCCAGAACCCGCCGCGCTCGTCGCTGTGGGTGACGGGGCACCGGGCCCGCATGCGGGCCAGGGTGGGGTGGATCTCGCGGGCGAACTCCGGCGCCAGGTAGTTGAAGTGGTGGGCGCACCACTCGTCGGTGAGCGGGCTGCCGGCCGGTGACGCTGCCTCCATCGGTCCCCCCTGTGTCGTGGTCGTGCCCGGCTCAGGCGGGTGCCGGCGCGCCGGGGGTGGTGCCCGCCTCGCCGAGCCGGGGGCCGGGGGCGAACGTGATCGGCACGGCGAGCGGCGCCCGGCTGAAACCGGAGTGGAACGCGATCTCGCCGCCGTCCGCCAGCCGGAGGTCCTCGAACCGGCGCACGAGCTCGCCCACGGCGATGCGCAGGTTCATGCGCGCCAGGTTGGAGCCGGCGCAGCGATGCGGCCCGGCGCCGAACGCGATGTGCCGGTTGCTCGTGCGGCCGAGGTCGAACGTCGCCGGGCAGGCGAACTCGGCCTCGTCCCGGTTGGCCGAGACCCAGGAGATCAGGATCTTGTCGCCCTTCCTGATGGTCTGCCCGCCCACCTCGGCGTCGTCCATCGCGGTGCGGCCGATGAAGACGAAGGGGCCGTCGAGGCGCAGCAGCTCCTCCACGGCGGCCGGGATCAGCTCCGGCCGCTCACGGAGCAGGGCGGGGATCTCGGGCTCCCGGCAGAACCGGATCATCATCTGCCCCAGGGCGCCGGCGGTGGTGTCGAGCCCCCCGAAGAGCAGGAGCTGGATGACCCCGATGACCTCCTGCTCGGTGATGGGCCGGCCCTCGATCTCGGCGTTCAGGATGGCGTCGACGACGTCGCCCCGGGGCGGCTCGGCGCGCCGACCATCGACGAAGTCGGTGATCCAGGCGAGCATCGTGCCCCGCGCCGCGCGCGCCTCGGGGTTGGTGGGGACCGAGGCCAGCGTCGCGCACCGGTTGATCTCGGCGAGCTCGTCGGCCGGGGCGTGCAGGACCATCTCGAAGAAGACGAGGCCGGGGAGCGGCCGCGCGAAGTCGGCCATGAAGTCGCACGCGCCGGCCTCGATGACGTCGTCGATGAGGCGGGTCACCAGGTCGCGGGTGGCCTGCTCCTGCTGGAGGACGACGGCCGGGGTGAACCAGGCGTTGATGAGGCGCTTGAACTCGCGGTGGAGCGGCGGGTCGACCATCTCGGGGATCGCCGGGATCGTGACGGGGGCGGACGGGACCGTGATGCCGTGGGCCGAGCTGAAGGTGCTCCAGTCCTGGGCCACCCGCAGCACGTCCTCGTAGCTGGTCGCCACCCAGAAGCCGCCGTAGCGGTCGCTGTGCGCGACGGGGTGGTCGGCGCGCATCCGCTCCAGCGTCTCGTGGAGCTCGCGCCCGAGCTGGGGTGCGAGGTGGTCGAAGTGCTCGGCGCACCACTCCGCCGTGATCGGCTCCTCCGCGGTGGACGATGCGTCCATCATCTGCTCCTTGATCACCGGACGGTCGGGCGCTGCAGCCCGGCTCGCGCGCTGGGTCGGCGGCGAACCGGGTGAGCGATCACTTTCTATGCTAGTCGAGCACGGTCTTCGAGGCCGAGCGGACAGGGCGCTCGTCGCGGCCAACGCGTGGGGATTTGGCGTGGAGGCACCAGCTCCACAGCTTGGCCGACCGGCAAGGCAGCACGGTGACACGCGCCGGCGTGACCTATCCGCGCACGCTCTTCAAGCCCGAGCGCAGCGACGCCGGGAGCCCGATGCTCCGCGGCTCGAGGAAGCTCCGGAGTCCCTCGGGGCCGAGCTCGCGCCCGAGGCCGGACTCCTTGAACCCGCCGAAGGGCACCAGCGGGAACGGGGGGTACGAGCCGTTGATCGCGATGCTCCCGGTGCGCATGCGGCGCGCCACCCGCAGGGCCCGCGCCGGCTCCGCGCTCCACACCCCGCCCGACAGGCCGTACGGCGAGTCGTTGGCGATGCGGACGGCGTCGTCGTCGTCGTCGGCGTAGGGGATCAGGCAGAGCACCGGCCCGAAGATCTCCTCGCGGGCGACCCGCATCGCGTTGTCGACGTCGGCCAGCACGGTGGGTGCCACGTACCAGCCCTTCGGCAGGTCGGCGGGGCGGCCGCCGCCGGCCGCCACGCGGGCCCCGGCGTCGACGGCGAGCCCGATGTAGCCCTCGACGCGCTCCCGCTGGCGCGCCGCCACGAGCGGTCCGACCAGGGTGGCGGGGTCGTGGGGATCACCGACCGTCACGGCCGACGCCGCGGCCGCGGCCGCCTCGACGGCCGCCGCGTAGCGCGACCGCGGCACGAGCACCCGGGTGTGGGCGCCGCACACCTGCCCGGAGAGGTGCATGGCCCCCCCGACGAGGGTGGGCATGACGGCGGCCACGTCGGCGTCGTCGAGGACGATCGCGGCCGACTTGCCCCCGAGCTCGAGCGAGACCCGTTTCACCTGCTCGCCGCAGAGGCTCATGATCCGCTTGCCGGCCGCCGTCGACCCGGTGAACGCGACCTTGTCGGTGCCGCGGTGCGTGACCAGGTGCTCGCCGACCTCGCGGCCGCCGGGCACCACGTTGACGACGCCCGGGGGCAGCCCCGCGTCCTCCAGGGCCTCGGCCAGGACGTAGTTGCTCAGCGGGGCCTCGGGCGGGGGCTTGATCACCAGGGTGCAGCCCGCGGCCAGCGACGGCGCGGCCTTCCAGGACGCGAGGGTGACCGGGGCGTTCCACGGGATGATCGCCGCCACCACGCCGACGGGCTCGTTCGTCACCAGGCCGGTGCGGTCACCGGCGATCACCTCGCGCTCGAGCTCGAAGGTGCGGACCAGCTCGGCGTAGTAGTCGAACAGGGGCCCGACCAGGCCGGTCTGTGCCCGGGGGGCCTGGCTGATGGCGCAGCCCATCTCGTCGACCGTGATCCCCGCGATGTCGGCCTCGCGCTTGCGCAGGATCTCGCCGGCGCGGGCCAGCACGTCGGCGCGCTCGCCGGGCGTCATGCGGGGCCAGGGGCCCTCGTCGAACGCCGTGCGGGCGGCGTCGACCGCACGGTCGATGTCGGCCGTCGTGGCGACGGGCACCTCGCCCACGACCTCCTCGCTCGAGGGCGAGACCACACCCAGGCGGTCGGCCCCCGCCGGCGTCGCCCAGCGGCCCCCGATGTAGAACTCTCGCCGGTACATCAGCCGGTCGTCCACGCTGCCTCCCGCAGTCGCTCGGGTGCGCGGACCGTAGCATCCTGAGCGAACGCTCGCTAACTGTGCGTCCCGGCGGCGGCCCGCCGGGGCTGCGACGATCAGGCCGGCTCTGGTCCGGGTCTAGCCGTCGGGCGGGCCGGGCGGCCGAGTTCGGTGACCTCGGCATCCGGCCCACTGCCGGCGCCAGGCATCGAGGCTGTCGGCTGTGACGGCGATCTACCGTGGTGGGGTGTCCGACGACGATGCTGTGTTCGACCCCGCTCACTTCGCTCCAGGTGGCCCGGTGGACACCGTCCGGTCGTTCCTGGCGGCGGCAATTGAGCAGCGTTCGTATCAGCGGTGCTGGGAGCTGATGGATGAGAACCTGCGGCTCTGTCGGGCACAGGCGTGGCTGTGGAACAACCGCTCGCATCCGCTGGTCGGTTCGGACCTGGACGGGTTGGCGGCGGGGTTCGTCAGCGGGCGGGGCGGTGACCTGTGGGAGCCGTTCGCCGAGATCGAGCTTGACCAGATGGCGCAGCAGTGGGCAGAGGGGTACGCACGCAATCTGGGAGCTGCGAGTCACCCTCGGCCGATCGGGGTGGACCTCGAGTTGGTCGTCATGATGCCGACCGACGGCGAGGTGCTGATGTTCAACGAGGCGACGCTGGTCCGGGACCCGATCGTCTTCGTTGTGCGGGCGGTCGAGGGGTCCTGCGCGGTGGCCGCGTACGGTGATTTCGTGCCGGTGCCGGGGTGGCCGCCCCGGTTCGAGCCGCCGGTGGATCCCGGCTGAGGCGCAGGTCGCATCGCGGATGGCTCGGGTGAGGGTTCCGCGGCCGCTGCCCGTTCGGTCGTTGGAGCGGATGGCGGCCGAGATCGGTGCTTCGGCGCTGGATCTGGTGGAGGGTGAGCGCCGGTGGGTCACGTCGCATGACCGGTTGGCGGGCCGGGCGTCGATGCTTGAGGCCCGGGCCCTGATGGAGTTCCTGGTCGGCCGGTCCGACTCCCGGCCTGCCGACGACAGCGACGTACTGCCGCAGGACTACGTGTCGGGGTGGACGATGGCGGAGGAGCACGTGGAGCGGCTGCGGCTGCGGATCGGCTACCTGGATCAGCGGCTGGTGCACCTGTCGCTCGCCCGGGTCGATGATCCGCCGGACCCGCCGGCGGGGTGGCACATGGAGGTGGAGTTCCTTGTCGGTGAGGTGAGGCGGTTCGCCGACGCCATGGTTGGCGTGTCGGCGCTCGCGCATCTGCTGCCGTCGTTGCGCGAGGCTGAGCGTCTGCTGGCGGGCTACCCGTGGCGGCCGGCGACGTCGACCTGACCGAGGGGTGCATCCCCGCCAGGGGCCCGGCGTCCGGGGGTTTGATGGGGTCCATCCCCTGGGGCCTTGGGGAGCCGCGACCCGCAGCCGTGCAGCGGGGGTGGAGTGCAAGGGCGTCGAGGTGTCGCGGTGGCGTCGACCCGTTCGGGCGGCGACGGTCTGTGGCTGGTGACGCGGAGAAGAGCAGGATGGCCCTGACGCAGCCGCAGGCGACGCAGTTGGTGACGATCATGCGTGAGGCGCTCGTGGCGGCGTCGGATACGGGGGCGATGCCGGGCCGGTTCGTGGTGGAGTGGTGGCAGCCGACGATCCGGGCTCGGGTGGCGAGCTTGACGCCGGCGCAGCTCACGACGTTCGACTCGTTGATGGCGGCGGTGGAGCCGGCGGACGTCACCAAAGATCGCTGGGGCGGTGGCCGCGGCCGGGGTGGCGTGAGGACCCGACGCCCCTGGCGGTGCCGGGTGCTGCGTGGGCGTGGCGATCGGCGTCACCGCGCGTCAGCAGTTCGTCCAGTGGCGCCAGTGGGTGACTCCGCCTGTGGTGATGCGGTGGAGCCGGAACCCGAGGCTGATGGCCAGGTCATGTGCGGCCTGATGGTCGCCTTGCCGTTCCTCGCGGTGGCCGTCTGACCAGATGATCGTGATGGTGGTGCCGGGTCCTTGCACGACCTCTGCCGGGTCGCCGTGGTGGTGGTCTGCCAACCGATTCCCCCTAGTGCCGGGTTGGAAACGGTAACGCACTGGGCACAGTGTATTCACTGCTTATGTGCACACACAGTGTGAGATTGGCTCACAGTCAGTGCGTACGTCTACACCGGGGGCGTGGCCCAGAAGCACGTCGCCATCAAGATCGACGAGGACCTCCACCGACGCGCCACGTCGCTGGCCGCGTACCAGGGCAAGAAGTGGCACGTCTGGATCGAGGAGGCGATCGCCAGCGAGGTCGACCGCCAGGAGGCCGAGCGGTTCGAGGCCGAACGCCGCCGCCGTGGCCGGTGACCCGTAGGGGCCTCGTGCGGTCAGCTACGGCCGACGTCCACCCGGGCCGGCTGCTCGGTGCGTTGTGGGGCTGAGGCCTCGTTGGCGGCGGTGAGCATCCCGCGGGACGCCGCCTCGGCGGCGAGGGCCGACGACTGACAGGCATGACGCGCCAGTGATGCGCCGGTGCATCCCCGGCGCATCGCCGGGTGGGGTGGAGGGTTGGTGCGTGGCACTCGCCGGACCTGACCCGCCGGGAGCCTGCGAAGTAAGCGAGCATTTGCTATTTTAGGTCGGCCCCCCGACCGATCGGAGTGCCACGGACATGGACCTGGACCTGCTCCTACGCCGAGCCTCGTTGATCGACGGCACCGGCGGCCCCGCCCGGGCCGCGGATGTCGCCGTCGCCGGCGACCGGATCGCCGCGGTCCGCCCCGCAGGCGAGCTGACGCCGGGCCCCGGCACCGAGGTCGTGGAGCTGGACGGCCTGACGCTGGCTCCCGGGTTCATCGACGTCCACACGCACTACGACGCCCAGATCCTCTGGGACGGCGACCTCACGCCGTCGAGCTGGCACGGCGTGACGAGCGTGGTCATGGGCAACTGCGGCTTCGGCGTGGCCCCCACGCTCCCGCAGCACCGCGACATCATCGTGCGCACCCTCGAGAACGTGGAGGGCATGTCGATGGAGGCCCTCGAGGAGGGCATCGACTGGTGCTTCGAGACGTTCCCCGAGTACCTCGCCGCCATCGACCAGCGACCCAAGCGCCTCAACGTCGGTGCGTTCATCGGCCACACGCCGCTGCGGCTGTTCGTGGTCGGCGGCGACGAGCGGCCGGCCACGGCGGCCGAGACCGAGGCGATGTGCCACGTCGTCCGCGAGGCCATGGCGGCCGGAGCCCTCGGCTTCTCGACCTCGCGCCAGCCGGCCCACCAGGGCGCGTTCGGCCGCCCGGTGCCGAGCCGATTCGCCGAGACCGACGAGGTGTACGCGCTCGCCGCGGTGCTCGGCGAGCTGGGCAAGGGCGTCGTGCAGGTCTCGATCGGGCCGGGGATGTTCGTCGACCAGTTCTCCGAGCTGGCGGTGCGCAACGGCGTGCCGGTCACCTGGACCGCGCTGGTGGCGCGCGCCGACAAGCCCGGCGCCGCGCTGCGCACGGTCGAGCGCGGCGGTGCGCTGCCCGGCGAGGTCTACCCGCAGATCGCCTGCCGGCCGATCGTGATGCAGATCAGCATGACCGACCCCGTCCCGCTCGCCGAGATCGACGAGTGGAAGGAGGTGCTGGCCCGCCCGCGCGACCGGCGGGCCGACCTCTACCGGGATGCGGCCTGGCGGGCGCGCGCCCGACCCGCCACCCTCGACGCCTGGCGCCACCGCTGGCCGAAGATCAGCGTCGAGGAGACCGGCACCCACCACGACGTCGTCGGGATCGCCCTCGACCGGCTGGCCACCGAGCGCGCCACGACGCCGTTCGACCTCCTGGTCGACCTGGCCCTGAGCGACGACATGGCGACGCGCTTCCGGATCGTCCTCGACAACGACGGCGACGACGAGGTCGGCGAGCTGCTGGCCGACAAGCGGACGCTCCTCGGCCTCTCCGACGCGGGGGCCCACGCCAGCCAGCTCTGCGACGCCTGCTACTCGACCCACCTGCTCGGGCACTGGGTGCGTGAGCGCAAGGCGATCACCCTCGAGGACGCGGTCTGGAGGTTGACCGGGCATCCCCATCGGGCGTTCCGCATCGCCGACCGGGGCCTGGTGCAGGAGGGCTTCCACGCCGACCTCGTCGCCTTCGACCCCGCCACGGTCGGCACCACGCCGGTCGAGCGGGCCCACGACCAGCCCGGGGGCGCCGACCGCCTGATCGTCCGCAGCACCGGGGTCGAGCACATGTGGGTGAACGGCGTGGCGACCCGCGTGGGGGGCGAGGAGGTCGCCGGGGTCGCGCCCGGCCGGCTGCTCCGCAGTTGAGCGGCCGAGCGGCCCGCCGGCCCGCCGGCGGGAGGCTCAGCCCGCGCGCAGCACGTCTGCGGCGAAGCGGCGGAGGCCGTCGAGCGCCTCGCGGGACCGAGCCCACGGGCGCACGATGACCCGGGTCACCCCGGCCGCGGCGTAGCGCGCCACGTCGTCGGGGCCGGTCACCTCGCCGGGCACGGTGACCTCGACCGGTGCCGTCCGGCCCTGGCGCTCGCCCAGCTCGGCGAGCCTCGCCAGCGCGGGTCCGAGGTCCTCGACCCGGTGGTTCATCGGCATCCAGCCCGCCCCGGCGGCGGCCGCCCGGCGCAACGCCGCCGGGCCGTCACCGCCGATGTGGAGCGCCGGGCCCGGGCGCTGCACCGGCTTGGGCTCGAAGGCGACGGGCCCGAAGTCGAAGAACTCGCCGTGGTGCTCCACCACCTGCTCGCTCCAGAGGCGCCGGCACACGTCGATGGCCTCGTCGACGCGGGCGCCGCGGCGGTCGAAGTCGAGCCCCACCGCCTCCCACTCGGCTCGCAGCCAGCTCGCGCCGATGCCGAGCGCCAAGCGGCCACCGGAGAGGACGTCGACGGTCGTCGCCGCCCGGGCCGTCACGAACGGGTGGCGCAGCCCGATGTTGTACACATGGGTCCCGAGCCGGATCCGCGTCGTGCGGGCCGCCAGGTGGCTGAGCACGGCGAAGGCATCGAAGATCGGGACGTCCGGCGGGATGGGCGGGTGCTCCGCGCCGTGGTGGGGGCTCCCCGCCGCGGCCATCGGCACCACGAGGTGCTCGGGGAGCCAGACCGACTCGAACCCGAGACGGTCCGCTTCCTCGGCGACCTCGACCCACAGCCGCGGGGGCAGCGCGCCGAGGTGGATGCCGAAGTCCATGGGCGTCGTCCGACCGGCCGGTCAGCTCCGGACCGGGGGCTCCAGGTCGTAGAGCCGGGTGGCGGTGTGCTGGAGCACCTTGCCGGCCACCGCGTCGGGGAGTCCCCCGAGCGAGCGCTCGACGACCTCACGGGGACTCGGCGATTCCGATGCCGGGCCGGGGGAGAGGCTCGTCGCGTGCGGGAAGTCGGTCTCGAACATCAGGTTGTCTTCCATCTCGTGGATGACGCGCCGCACCGACTCCTGCTCGAACCAGTACATGCCGTAGACCTGGCGGCGCATGTACTCGCTGGGGAGGAGGCGGTCGGGGTACTCCTTGTGCGCCCCCACGTTCAGCCACTGCCAGTCCATGCTCTCCCCGAGGAACGGCAGCCAGCCGGCGCCGTTCTCGACCGACACGAACCGCAGGTCGGGGTAGCGGTGGCAGACGCCGCTGAGCACGACCTCGGCCACGTTCTGGGCGTTGCCGAGGAGCACCAGCGAGCTCTCCCGGGTGAAGTCCAGCTTCTTCGACTGGTCGACCGCGCCCTTGAGGTCGTCGGGCGAGGCGAGGAAGCCGACGTGGAAGTTCATGCTCAGGCCCATCTCCTGGGCCTGGCCGAGCAGAGGCTCCCAGTGGTCGTCGACGAGGCGCGGCAGCCCGACCCTGTCGTAGCGGGCGGCGAAGAGGACGCCCTTGTGCCCGATGCCGTGGGCCCGCTTCATCTCGGCGACCGCCGCGTCGATGTCCCAGAAGGGCAGCATCATCATCGGGATGAGGCGGCGGGAGTCGGCCGAGCACCACTCGACCAGCCAGTCGTTGTAGGCCTCGACGCACTCGGTGGCCAGCTCGTGCGGCATGTTGTTGAGGAACACGTGGCTGTGGAACCCGAGGATGTTCGGGTACATCACCTGGTAGTAGACCCCGACCTCGTCGTTGTACGCGAGGCGGGCCTTGGCGTCGAGGGCCGGGAGGAACGCCTCGGAGAGCTTCCTCGGGTGCGAGGGCGGGAACTCCGGCCAGCGGGCCTGGGCGAACGCGCCCACGCCGTACAGCTTCTGGTCGCCGATGTACCAGTAGTCCTCCTGCCGGCGCTCGTGGAACCGCACGTGGGGGACGAGGTCGCCCCACTTCGACGAGATCCGCGACGTCCAGAGGTCGGCCGGCTCGATGATGTGCGAGTCGACGTCGGCGACGGCGAACCGATCGCACAGAGCGACGCCGCCTGCATCGTGGTCGGCCATGCGCGTGCTCCTTCTGGGGGCGTTCGGTGGAGAGTTGTCGGTGGAGAGTGTTCGCTCACTTACCTTAGGGCCGGGTGGGGTGCCGCGCAACCGTCGGGCCACGGCCCGCTCACCCCTCGGGCTCCGGCACGGCGCGCAGGTGCCCGGCCATCATCAGCGGGGTCACGCTCAGCACGCCCGACTCGACCGGGAGCGTGACGCCGGTGATCCACCGGGCCTCGTCGCTCGCCAGGAACACCACCGCCCACGCCACGTCCCAGCCCGTCCCCGGGGTGCCGAGCAGGCCCGCCTCGGAGCGCATCCGGCTCATGAACTCGGCCCGGGGCCCCGGGGCGGACACCGACATCACCATGGGCGTCGTGATGTGGCCCGGGGCGACGGCGTTGACGCGGATGCCCTGCCGGCCGTGGGCGTACGCCATGTCGACGGTCATGGCCAGCAGGGCCCCCTTGGCGGCCGAGTACGCCACGGTGCCGTCCCCCCGCAGGGCGGAGATCGACGACACGTTGACGATGGAGCCCGCGCCCTGCCCGGCCATCACCGGCACCGCGAACTTCGACGCCAGGAAGGCGGTCCGGAGGTTGATGTCCAGGGCCCGGTCCCAGGCCTCCTCGGTGGTGTCGACGACCGTGCCGAGCGCCGCCAGGCCGATGTTGTTCACCAGGATGTCGACGGTGCCGAAGGCGTCGAGCGCCGCACGGACCATGCCCTCGCACCCGGCGGACGTCGTGCAGTCGGCGGCGAACACCGCGGCGGTGCCGCCCTCCTCCTCGATCAACCGCCGCGTCTCCTCGGCCCGCTCGGGGTGGAGGTCCACGAGCAGCACGCTCGCCCCTTCCCGGGCGAGCACCACCGCCGTCGCCTTCCCCGTGCCGACCCCGGGGCCCGGCGTCGAGCCGGCCCCCGTGACGATCGCCACCTTGCCCTCGACCCGACCCGCGCGCTCCACCATCCGGTGATCCCCTCTCCTCGGCAACCGACTGCCCCTACCAGCGCGTCAACAGCGACGCGCCCGCTTCGAAGCCGCCCACGTTGGTGACGGCGACGACCTCTGCGCCGGGCACCTGCCGGTCCCCGGCCTCCCCGCGCACCTGGCGCACCGCCTCGGCGGTGTGGCCGAAGGCGGCGTGCAGGCGACCACCCGAGAGCTGCCCGCCCCAGGTGTTGAGCGGCAGCTCCCCGTCCAGCGCGATCCGCCCGCCGCCCTCGACGAAGGCCCCCGCCTCGCCCCGCCCGCAGAAGCCCATGGCCTCGAGCCACCAGACGGCCTCGATGGTGAAGCCGTCGTAGAGCTGGGCGGCGTCGACGTCGCCGGGCCGCAGGTCGGTCCGGGCCCACATCGCCGCGGCCGCGCCGTGGCCGACCCGGCCGAAGTCCTCCCACTGCTCCCACGAGGGTCGCCCCTCGACCACACCGGCCATGGCCTCGATGCGCACGGGCGCGCGGAGGTCGGGCACGGTCTCGACGGCGGACACCACGATGGCGGTGGCCCCGTCGGCCGGGACGTCGCAGTCGTACAGGCAGATCGGCGACGAGATCATGCGGGACCCGAGGTACTCCTCGACGGTCAGCGGGTCCCGGTACACGGCGGTCGGGTTGCGGGCGGCGTGCGCCCGCTGGGTCACCGGGATCCAGGCGAGCTGCTCGCGGGTCACGCCGTGGTCGTGCATGTAGCGGGTGGCGTACGGGGCGACCTGGCAGACGGGCGAGAGCATCCCCACCGGCAGCAGCCAGGCCAGGGGCCCCTCGGCGACCGGCTTGGTCGAGCCGTAGGCCGGGCGGCCACCGGCGTTGCGGGCGGCGCTGCCCTCCTTCACCGTGCGCCAGATGACGGCGTGGCGGGCCTGGCCGGTGGCGACCGCCTGCGCCGGGCCGTAGAACGGCAGCGACATCCCCTCGACCTGGCCGAGCCGCCACGTGGTCGTGATCCGCAGCGCGTCCTGCACCTCGTAGAGGTTCCCGTTGGCATAGCCGGGCAGGTTCGCCGCCCCGCCGCCCGGGAACATGGCCAGGCCGTCGATGTCGTCGATCGTGAGGCCGGCGTCGTCGACGGCGGCGAGGATGGCGTCGAGCGTGAGCTGGAGACCGGACCGGTCGACCCGGCGGCCGATCTCGGACTGCCCCACGCCCGAGATCACGGCGCGGCGCTCGAACAGGTCGGTCCTCGTCACGCCCGGCTCCCGGCGGCCGCGTCCCCGGCGGCCGCGTTACCCGCGGCTGCGTTCCCGGCGGCCACGAAGCTGGGGATGGCGAACCCACCGGGCCCCGGCTCGAAGCCGACCTCGACGGCCATCCCGACCGCGACATCCTCGGGGGCGCAGCCGCGGATCCGGCCCACGACGCGCACGCCCGGGTGGTCGGGGAACTCGACGAGGACCACGGCGTACGGCACCTCCAGGTCCGGGAGCCAGCGCTGGTGGTTGACCGTGAAGCTGTAGACGGCGCCGCCGCCGGTGACCTCGGCGGGGCCGGTGGCCCGGCTGCGGCACGACCGGCAGATGCCCCTCGGCGGGAACGATTCGGCCCCGCAGTCGGCGCAGCGCTCGACCACCAGGCGGCCCTCGCCGGCGGCGGTCCAGAACGCCTGGGTCTCCTCGGTCACGGCGGGCGGTATGCCTACGGTCGCGTCCACGCGCTCCCTCCCGGTCGGCCGACCGGACGTTGCCCGACGGCACCACCCGCGGGCCACGCGTCGATCCGGCCCCTGGGCAGCCCCCCGCCGGGAGGGCGTCGGTCGTGTGCGGCCTTTGCCATGCGCTCCTCGCGTGCTCCTCCTCGCGTGCCTGCACGCGTCGCGGACGCGAGGCCGTGACTCTACGCAAGGAAGTGAACAATTGCTATCTTCGCGGGGCTCGACGCCCCGCCGACACCCTGCCCACGACGCCCCGCCCACGACGCCCCGAGGAGCCCGTTGCCCGACGACCGCATCACCTTCGGTGCCGCCGCCCTCCCCGAGCCCGACCGCGCCTGGCTCGCCGCCGTGGAGCGCCTCCCCGTCGAGTCGGTCTGGCAGGGGGGCCACGTCCTGCCGCGGACGCCGACCGGCGAGGCCATCACCCGCCTGGCGCTCATGACCGCGTGGACGGAGCGGGTCCGTGTCGGCACGGCGATCCTCGTCCTGCCGCTCTACCCCCCGGTCATCGTGGCGAAGCAGCTTGCCGACCTCGATGCGTGGTCCGGGGGGAGGCTCTCGGTGGGCGTGGGCGTCGGCGGCGAGTTCCCCCACGAGTTCGACGCCGTGGGCGTCCCGGTGGGGGAGCGCGGCGCCCGGACCGACGAGGCGATGCAGGTGCTGCGATCGCTCTGGCGCGGCGGGCGCGTCACGCACCACGGCAGGTTCTTCGACCTCGACGGCGTGGAGCTCCTGCCCGTCGTCCCGCCCGGCGCACGGACCGCCCCGGGCCAGGCCGGCGGGCCGCCGCTCCTCGTGTCCGGCCGCAAGGCGGCCGCCATGCGCCGCGCCGCCCGGTTCGGCGACGGCTGGATGCCCTACCTGATGTCCCCGGGCGCCTACGCCCGCTCGGTGACGACCATCCGCGACGAGGCGGCCGCGGCGGGTCGGGACCTCACCGGCTTCGAGTGGGCGATGTACCTCTACTGCTCGATCCGGCGGGACGGCGACCGGGCCCGCGACGACGTCGCCACGTTCCTCGGCGGCGCCTATGGCGACAAGCCGGGCGCCATGCTCGACCGCATCGCCCCGGCCGGCACGCCGGAGGAGGTCGCCGCCCGCGTGCAGGAGTACGTCGACGCCGGCGTGCGCCACCTCATCGTCTCGCCGGCCGCGCCCGAGGCGACGCTCGACGTCGTCACGCTCGCCGCCCGGGAGGTGCTGCCGCGCCTCACGGTCCCGGCCGCGGGCGCGGTGACGCCGTGAGCGACCGGTCGGTCCCGCCGCCCTGCGCGGGCCTCACGGTCGTCGAGGTCGTCGCCGGCACCAGCGAGCTCGGCCTCGGGCTGGCCGGGGGCGTGCCGGGGATGCTCCTGGCCGACCTGGGGGCCGACGTCGTCCGCGTCACCGGCACGGCGCCGCCGCCGATCGACGCCGACCTCCCGTGGGGCCGTGCCTGGCACCGCGACAAGCGGGTCGTCGCGACCGACGACGCCGAGGAGGTGCGGGCCCTGCTCGGCGGGGCGGACGTCGCCCTCGTCTACGGCCCCGAGGCCCTCGTGGAGGGCCGGGGGCTGGGCTACCGCGACGTCCACGCCGCGCACCCGTCGCTCGTCTACGCCCGGTGCCGCCCCAGCCGCACCTCCGCCGGGACCGTCGAGGACTTCGGTCTCCTGGTGGAGGCGAGGTCCGGCTTCTGCACCCAGCTCGCCGGGCACCGGTCCGGCCCGATCTTCGTCGACGTGCGGGCGTCCGGCATCGGCACGGCTTCCCTGCTGACCACGTCGGTGCTGGCGCTCCTGCGGCGCCGGGCGCTGACGGGGGCGGGCGGCTGGGCCGAGACCTCGCTCTACGACGGGATGCTCGCCACGCTCGGCTGCATGATCGGGCGGTCCGATCGGGCGGCACCGGAGATCGAGGGGTACTGGGAGAACGGCTCGACGTTCCCGAACTTCCTGTACCGCTGCGCCGACGGCGAGCTGATCCAGGTCTGGTTCGGCGGCAAGGGGATGTACGGCGCCCTGATCGAGGTGCTGGGCGACGAGCCCAGCCCCGACGGCTACTACACCGACCAGATGACCGGGAAGCTCGGCGAGCGGGCCGAGCGCTGGGTGTCGTTCTTCGCCACCCGGCCGCGCGACACCTGGATCCGGCGGCTCCGCGAGGCGGGCGTCGCCTGCGAGCCCGTGCTCGGCCCGGGCGAGGCGCTGTCCGACCCGCACCTCGGCGAGATCGGCCTGGCCGTCGAGCGCACGGACCGCGGCCATCGTGACGTCGTCGTCGGCTCCCCCATCGCCGTCGCCCCGCTCGCGCCCCCGGCGGCCGTGGGCCCGCCGGCCACTCCGGCCGCTCCGGCCGGGGGCGCGGGACCGGCCGGCCTGCTCGACGGCCTGCGCGTCGTCGACTTCTCGGCCTTCGTCGCCGGCCCGCTCGCCGCCGAGGTCCTCGCCGACCTCGGCGCGGACGTCGTGAAGGTCGACCCGCCGGGGGGCGAGGCCATGCGGGCCGCGGCCTACGCCGTCGCGGCGTGCCAGCGGGGCAAGCGCAGCCTGGCGCTCGACATCGGCGCCCCGGCGGCCAGGCCGGTCGTCGAGCGGCTGCTCGCCGGGGCCGACGTCGTCCTCCACAACTTCCGCGTCGGGGTGTCGGAGCGGCTCGGCATCGACGAGGAGACCGTGGCCCGCCTGAACCCGACGGCCGTGTACTGCCACGCCAGCGCCTTCGGTGCCCGCGGTCCCCGGGCCGCCTTCCCGGGGAACGACGCCCTGATGCAGGCGGTGACCGGGTTCGAGCGGGCCATCGGGGGGGCGGGCAACGACCCCATCGCCGCCACGTGGATCCCGATCGACATGTCCGGCGGGTGGGTCGCCGCCGCCGGCATCCTGGCCGGCCTGTACGCCCGGTCGGCGGGCGGCCGGGGGCAGCGGGTGGCGACGAGCCTGCTCGGCGCGGGCATGCTGCTGCAGAGCGGTGTGTTCGCGCGCGACGGCGCGCTGGTGCACGGCCCCGAGCTGGACCGGCGGCAGACCGGGTACGGCCCCGGGTACCGCCTCTACGAGGCCGGTGACGGCCGCTGGTTCGCGCTCGTGATCCCCGATGCGGAGGCGTGGCGGCGCCTGGGGGCGCTCCCCGAGGCCGCCTCGCTGCCGGCGGCGTACGTGCCGCTGCGGGGCGGACGCGACGACGCGGTCGCCCGCGCCGCGGAGACCGTCCTCGAAGGGGCGTTCGCCGCGGCGCCCGCGGCCGGGTGGGTGGGCCGGCTCCGCGACCTCGGGCTCCTCGCGGAGGTCGTCGAGCCGCCCGACCGCGACGGCTTCCGGCGCCGCATCCTCGACGACCCGGTCAACCGCCAGCTCGGTCGCGTGGTGGCCTACGAGACGGCCGACTGGGGCCGCTTCGAGCAGATCGGACCGCTCCTCCGGTACGGGCCCCAGGCCGGCGACGGGCCGCCGCTGATGCTCCCCGGCGTCGGCGAGCACACCGTGGACGTGCTCACCGAGCTGGGTTTCGGCGCCGAGGAGGTCGACGGCCTCCTCGCCGCCAGGGTGGCCCGGCAGCTCTAGCGCGGTCGCCCGTGGCGGCGGCGATCGTGACCGTTCCGGTGACGTGATCGGTTGCGTGGCAACCGATCACGTCACCGAAACCGTCGGGCTCGGACCAGGCTCGGGCTAGCGGCCGATGTCGGAGTGGGCGGCGGCGACCACGAGCTCCCTGGCGTCGGCGGGGACGAGGAACCCCGCCCGCCGGGCCGACCTCGTCGCCCGCGTCCACGCAGCCACGAACCGGCCGTGGGTCGGGTAAAGCGCCTCGATCCGGTCCGCGGGGAGGGGCTGCGTCGTGCCGAACAGGAAGCAGAACTGGTTCCCGGACTGGCCCAGACCGCTGAGCGTGGCGACGGGCGCGTCCACCGCGGGCGTGCGGATGCCGCCCAGCACGTTGCCGTCGGCGTCGGTGGCGAAGACGACGGGGCTCACCCCGGTGGTCTCCAGGCGAGGCGCGATCGGCGGGAGCACACCCTTGGTCACCCACCGGTCGAGCGCGCGGAACGCCGCGTCGAGGACGTAGTGCGCCGGCCCCGTGTTGATGGGGGAGTTGCAGGTGAAGTTGGGGTTGGGCTGGTTCGTCGGGTTCTGCATCGACGCCAGGAACGCCTCCCCGGCCCGGCCGTCACCGATGTCGGTGCGCCCGATGCTGAGCCCGTAGAAGTCGAAGTGGGCGGTCCCCGCCACCTCCCACAGCCGGTACCGGTCGGTGTCCGGCTGCCGGGCGCCCAGGTTGCTGAAGACCACGTCGGTCTCCGCCTGGAAGACGAGCACGGGCTCGCCGAGGTCGTCGCGGATCGGGAGGGGCGTGGGGACGGGCACGTTCGGCTGCGGCGCCTGCGACAGCGGCGCGCCGCCGGCACTGCGGCTGTGCACCAGGAAGCCGTCGTAGACGCCGGCGAGCGGGTGGACGGCGTCGATGTAGGTGACCATGCGGCCCGCCGACTGCGACTCACCGACGGCGAGGAGGTGCTCGGCCTGCAGGCCGCCGAGGACGAGGCCGCCGTCGTCGCGGATGGCCTGGCCGGCCTGGGAGAAGATGTCGTAGGAGTAGCTGTCCCCCGGGTGGGACAGCCCGGCGTAGCGCACGGCGTCGCCGCGGAGGGGGTCGTCCGACCGGAGCGCGTCCACGCCCACCTTCTGCGCCGACACGCCGACCCACGCCATCCCTTCCCGGACGAGCTCGGTGTGGGCGAGGATCCAGTCGGGACCGGCGTCGGCGCCGCCGCTGACGTTCAGCCACTCCACGACGACCGTCCCGTTGAAGCGGTGCGGGTCGGTGGGCCGCATCACCACCGCACGGGTCGTGTACGGCGCCGTGCTCGCCGCGGCGACGGCGAGCTTGCCGTCGGTGCCGAACGTGCCCGCCGGCTGGTACGCGCTCGCCGTCCCCGAGAGGAAGACCTCGGACTGCTCGTAGCCGACGGCGGCTGGGTCGAACGCGGTGAAGCCGGGGACCACGGGCACCCCGCCGCCACCCGTCGCGGGCGTGACGTCGGGACCCGGGACGATCGCGCCGGCACCCCCGCCGCCCACCACCAACGCCATCGAGCACACGATCACGGTGGCTGCGAGCGCGCCACGAACACGACCTGGAACGTGCATGATCATCCCCCTCACCGCGCGCGGCCGAAGTCCCGGCACGCTACGGACTAGTGACACTAGTGCCACGAACGGGGTCTGTCAACGTCCCGGCACGCTCCGTGGGCCGTGCCCATGCGGCCGGGTCAGTACGCTGGCTCGACCCGTGAGCAGGACCCCGACCCGCGACCGAAAGACCGCCGCGACACGCTCGCGCATCGCCGAGACCGCGCTCGAGCTCTTCGTCACGCAGGGCTACGCCGAGACGTCGATCGACCAGATCGCCGGCGCCGCGGGCGTCGGGCGGCGCACGGTGTTCCGTCACTTCGCGACCAAGGAGGCGATCCTGTTCGATCACTTCGTGGTCCGGCGCGAGCTCGCGGTCGAGCGCCTCGAACAGCGACCGCCGGGGGAGCCGCCGCTGGTGAGCCTGCACGCGGTCCTGCGGCAGCTCAGCGAGGAGGGGTACGACCGGCGACTCCTCGCGCAGATCCGCGCCGTGCTCGCCACCGAACCACGACTGGTGGGCGAGGAGGTCGCCCTCACGGTCCAGACGTTCGAGCACAGCCTCGTCGCCGTGCTCCACGGGCGCGCCGGCGAGCGGGCCCCCAAGGCGCACATCCGTGCCCTGACCCTGATGGCGCTCAGCTGGCTGAACACCGCCGCCCGCACCTACCTCATCGACGCCCGGCCCTCGCTGGTCGAGTGCTTCGACGAGGTCGTCGCGACGTGCCTGTCGGCGAGCGCGCGGGACCTTGCGCCGGTGCTCGCCCGCACCTCCGGGGAAGCCACACGAGCCCGCGGGGGCGGCGGCTGACGCCCACCCGGGCTCGGGCCACGAACCGGGTCGGCGGGATCGCGACGGGCGCGGTGGCGCCGACCCGGTTCGGCCGCGGCGCGACCCGGCCGTCGACGAGGTCGGCGTGACGAGCAGCCTGGACGCGGTGCGGGGCCTGCAGGAGCGGGCGGCTCGGGCGCTCCCGGCCGAGCACGTCGAGGACCTCGACGGCTGGTGGCTGCGCCGTGCCCCCGGCTGCGCCTGGTGGGTGGGCACGGTGCTGCCCCACGGTGCGGCCCGGCCGCACGAGCTGGTGAGCAGGGTCGTCAGGGCGGAGGCGTTCCATGCCGGGAGCGACGCGGCCGTGCGGTTCCAGATCAGCCCGGGGGCGTGCCCGGACGGGCTCGACGCCGTCCTGGCGCAGCGTGGCTACCGCCGTGAGAGCCCGATGTCGTTGCAGGTGGCGTCGACCGCGCGTGTCCTGGAGCGGGCGCCGGCAGGCTCGTCGCGGGTGCGGCTGGACGACCGCCCGGGACGCGCCTGGTTCGAGACCTGGCACGCGGTGCACGGTCACGGTGGCGACCCCCGCCCCGAGCGGGACCTGCTCGCTCGCGTGCAGCGGCCCTCTGCCTACGCCTGTGCGATGGCCGGTGGCGACGTCGTCGCCGTGGGCCGCGCCGTCGCCGACACGGGCTGGGCGGGGCTGTTCGGCATGGCCACGCTGCCGCGGGCACGCGGGAGGGGCGCGGCCCGCAGCGTGCTGGCGGCGCTGGCCCGCTGGGCCGCCGCACACGACGCCGACCGCATGTACCTCCAGGTCGAGCGCGGCAACGCCCCGGCGCTCCGGCTCTACGAGCAGGCGGGCTTCAGCGAGCTGTGCGACTACCACTACCGCACGGCGGGGTGAGCCCCGGGCGCACGGGCCGCCCCGCTAACCGGAGATGGCCGGTGCCTTGTCGGGGAGCCCGAGCAGCTCGGCGGCGTTGGCCCGGAGGACCTTGCGGGTGACGATCGGGTCGCAGCCGTCCAGCCGCGCGACGTAGTCGAGCGGGGCGCGGAGCCCTTCGGGGTGCGGATAGTCCGAGCCGAACAGGACGTGGTCGGCTCCGAGGGTGTCGATCAGCTCGTGGACGTCGTCCTCGGGGAACGGGCAGACCCAGAGGTGCTCGACCAGGGCCTCGCTGGGGTGGGGCGGGAGCTGGCCCCCGATCATGGGGCCCCGGCGACCGAGCGCGGCGGCCTTGTCGACGGTCTTGAGCAGCGGCTTCAGCCAGCTCGAGCCGTTCTCGATGGAGACGACCTTCAGCGCCGGGTGCCGGCCGAAGAGGTTGTGCAACGTCAGGGCGATCAGCGTGTCGACGAGTGGCCGTTCCGTGTTGCACAGCGCCCACTGCAGCGGTGACTGCCGGTGCGACGGGTTGTGGGGATCCTCCGACCAGTGGCGGCCGTAGAAGTGGGCGTAACCGCTGTTCGACGTGTGGAAGATCACCGGGACCCCGGCGTCCGCGACGGTCGCCCAGAACGGGTCGAAGTGCGGGTCGGCGGGCGATCGGCCGCCGATCGGGCCCGGGCACAGGTGCACGAGCCGGGTCCCGGCGGCGAGGACCCGGTGCAGCTCCGCCATGGCCCGGTCGAGGTCGAGGAGCGACAGCATGGGCACGGCGAAGATCCGCCCGTCGTCCCCGTAGCCCCAGTCCTCCTCGAGCCAGCGGTTGAACGCCCGCAGGCTCGCGTAGGAGAGCTCGACGTCGTCCCGCATGTCGTACTCGACCGAGACCCCCAGGGTGGGCAGCAGGATCGACGCTTCGACGCCCTGCTCGTCCATCAGCGCGACACGGGCCGACCTGGTGGTGAACGCCGGGTAGTCCCGGGCGTTGATCACCTCGCGGTGCGCGAACCCGTCCGCCTGGTCGCCGACGAACAGCCCCTGCAGCGCACCGGGCGCCGAGGCGTAGTCGCCGGGCATCACGCTCATGAACGTCCGCCGGCCGCGGAGCAGCACGCGCCCGAGGCCGTCGTCGCCCCGCTCGACCCGGACGGTCTGGTCCTGGAAGCGAGCTTCGATGTGACGGGAGAAGCAGTCGTCGGGCTCGTAGTAGTGCCCGTCGGCGTCGACAAGCTGGTACTCCATCGTTTGGGCACCTCCGAACGGCCCGGCTGCTGCGGGCGCCGAGGTAAAGAAGTGAACGCCCAATTACTAATGTCCCACCGGCGCCTGGGCCTGTCAAGGCGGGCAGGCGGCCCGGCGCCGACCGTGCGCCGGGGACCGGCTGCGGGCCGACGGCGGACTAGTCGGCGGACCAACCGGCGTCGAGCGTCCCGAGCAGCAGGTGCGTGTCCTGCTGGAAGACCCTGATCTCGGCGATGAGCCCGTCGGCGAAGGAGAAGAGCTCGGCGACGTCGACGGTGGCCGACCGGCCCGTGGCCTTGGCGGTCCACGTCTGGGTCGTGACCTGGACCACCGCGTCGCCGCAGCCGAGGACGCGGGGATCGGTGATCGTGCGATCCCAGTACCGGGCGAACGCGGTACCCATCGCCACCATGCCCTCGCGGCCCGCGTGCCAGCCGCCATGGGGCAGCGACACCGGTTGCTGGAGCCGGAACGCAGGGTGGAGGAGCTGGAACGCACCCTCGTGGTCGCCGGCCTGGAACCGGCGTGCCATCTCGTTCACCAGCGCGACGCCCTCGTCACCCCGGGCCTCCGGCGTCGTCATGCCCACCTCGCGTCCCTCGTTCCCTGCTTCCGTGTCCTGCTGCGTCGAGCGGCCGGCCGGATCAGCGACGCCGGAGCCCGGGCTCGATCGTGGGGAAGAAGCCCTTGATGGTGCCCTCCGTGATGAGGCCGATCGCCCGGTCGCGTTCGAAGCGGTTGTTGTGGTGGCTCTCGAGCGCCAGGATCAGCGCCATCCCCATCACCGCCCGCGCGGAGATGTCGGGTGACTCGAACTCGAACCCGTAGCGGTCCTCGACCTCCTTCCAGGCGGCCCCCAGGCGGTCCATCGCCACGGCGAAGTTCTCCCGGTAGAACCGCTGGGCGACCTTCGGGTCGCCGAAGAGCACCAGCCCCAGGAGCGGGAGCACCTCTTCGAGGGTGGAGGTGAGCTGCCGGTAGAGGCCGTGCATCGTCGCCATCTGGCGCTCCGGCGTCAGGGGCTCGTCGCGGTCGACGACCTCCGTGGCCGCGACCAGGGCATCGACCGCCTGGCGGAGGGGTTCGACCACCGCCTCGAAGAAGAGCTGGTCCTTGCTCTCGAAGTGCCGGTAGATGACCCCCTCGCTGATCCCGCCCCGCTCCGCGATGGCGCGGATGGTGGTGCCGTTCATGTCGCCGGTCTCGGTGAACGCCCGCCTGGCGGCCTTGAGGATCGAGCTCTTGCGCGCCTCGGCCGTGAGCCGGCGCCGGACGGGTGGCGCGTCGTTGTCCCGCTTGGCGGACGCGCGGGTCGCTTGCTGTGCCATGGGTCCTCCTGGGGCGCATCACCAGACGATCAGCGAGCGCGTGGAGTGAACATTACGGGACGCAACAAGGGAGGAAGCGCTTAGTCACTAAGAACTGAGCGGATAGGTCACGCCGGCGCGTGTCACCGTGCTGCGTTGCCGGTCGGCCGAGCTGTGGAGCTGGTGCTTCCACGCCAAATCCCCACGCGTAGGCCGTGGCGAGCTCCCTATCCGCTCGGCCTCTTAGTGACTAAGCGCTTCCTCCCTTGTTGCGTCCCGTAATGTTCACTCCACGCGCTCGCTGATCGTCTGGTG
>DASSGC010000138.1:0-2869 GCA_035693765.1 Acidimicrobiales bacterium | reverse complement strand
CCACGGTCGTGCCGGTGCGGGCGGCCAGATCCTGGAACGCCATGATGCCGGGCACCACCTCGACCGGCACGGCCGGCCGCCGCCGGCGGACGGCCGCGGCCAGCGAGCCGAACGTGCTGTACACGTTGGGGTCGCCGAGGGTGATGAACGCCACGCGCTCGCCCGCATCGAGATGATCGACGAGGGCGCCGGCGGCGGCGTCGAGGGCGGCGGTCCGGGCGGCCGTGCCGACCTCCATGACGAAGGTGACCCGTTCGACCGCGACGTCGGGCGCCACGTCGCGCACGATGGCCTCGGCCCGTCCGACCGCCATGGCCGACGTGCTGGGCGCCACGACCCGGTCGGCGTCGCGGAGGACCTCGACCGCCCGGCGGGTCACCAGCCCCGGGTCGCCGGGGCCCATGCCCACCCCCACCAGAGCGGGGCCGGGACGGTGGCGGGCGGCCACCGGGTCCTCGCGCTGGGCGATCGGCGTGTGACCGGCGGGCTCGGCGGCGACGAGGCGCTCGACCGCGAGGCGGAGGAGCTGGGCCTCCGACCGGCCGGTCCGCCGGGCCACGGCGGTGAGCCGCGCCTTCAGCGCGTCGGGGAGGTAGACGCTGGTCTTGCGCACCCCGGCGACCCTACGCCACGACGTAGGGCAGGACCTAGGGCAGGTGCACCCGTCGGCTACGGTCGGACGTCCATGGCGCTGCTCGGTCCCCGGCTGGTGGTGGCCGGCACCCACTCCGGGGTCGGCAAGACCACCGTGGCGACGGGGCTGGTCGCGGCGCTGCGGGCCGCCGGGCACCGGCCGGCCACCGCCAAGGTCGGCCCGGACTTCATCGACCCCGGCTACCACGCCCTCGCGTCCGGGCGCCCGCCCCGCAACCTCGATGCCTGGCTGTGCGGCGAGGCGGCCATCCGGCCGCTGGCGTCCCGGGCCGCGGCCGGGGCCGACCTGCTGGTGGTCGAGGGCGTCATGGGCCTGTTCGACGGCGCGGCCGACGGGCGGGCGTCCTCCACCGCGGACGTGGCCCGGCTGCTGGCCGCACCCGTGGTGCTGGTGGTCGACGCGTCGGCCATGGCGGGATCGGTGGCCGCGGTGGTCCACGGCTTCGCCACCGTCGATCCGGCGGTGGGGGTGGCGGGGGTGATCCTCAACCGGGTGGGGTCGGACGGCCACGAGACCCAGCTGCGGGAGGCGCTCGCGCCGCTCGGCGTGCCCGTGCTCGGGGCCCTGCGCCGGGACGACCGGCTCACCTGGCGCGACCGCCACCTCGGCCTGGTGCCGGTGGCCGAGCACCCCGGCGAGGTGGGCCGAGCGCTCGGCGCGCTGGGTGCGGCGGTGGCCGAACGGGTCGACCTGGCTGCGGTGGCGGCGCTGGCCCGCACGGCCCCGGCCGGGACCTCGGCCGGCGAGGTGGCGCTGCCCGCGCCCGGCCCGCCGGTGCGGGTGGCCGTGGGGGGCGGTCCGGCGTTCACGTTCACGTACGCCGACACGGTCGACGCCCTGGTGGCGGGCGGGGCGGAGGTGGTGCCGTTCGACCCGCTGCGCGACGCTGCGCTGCCGGACGCGATCGACGGCCTGGTGGTGGGGGGTGGTTTCCCGGAGACGTTCGCCGGCGACCTGGCGGCCAACCGCCCCCTGCTCGACGACGCCGCCGCCAGGGTGCGGGGCGGGCTGGCGACGTGGGCGGAGTGCGGCGGCCTGCTGTGGCTGGCCCGCGACCTCGACGGCCACGCCATGGCCGGGGTGGTGCCGGCCTCGGCCCGGATGACCGATCGGTTGACCCTCGGCTACCGGACGGCCACGGTGACGGTCGCCTCACCCGTCGGCCCGGCGGGGACGGCGTTCACGGGCCACGAGTTCCACTACTCCCGTCTCGACCCCGGCGGCGACGCGCTGGCGCTCGCCAGCCGCTGGGGCCAGGGCCGCGAGGGCTACGCGACGCCGCGGATGGTGGCCACCTACGTCCACCACCATCCGGGCGGGGATCCCGCGGCGGTGGCGGCGTTCCTCGCCACCTGCCGGTCCTGACACCGCCGAGCCCGCCGACCCGGCGGCGCTCGGTGCGCATGACGCACGGGATCGCCGCCAGAACGCACCGCCACAACACGCCGCCGGAACGCACCGCCGGAACGCGCCGCCAGAACGCACGGCGGGGCCGCCGGCCGGTGGCCGGGCGGGTCAGCAGGACGTCGACTCCACCTTCCTGGCCAGGTCGCCTGCGGCGGAGGTGACGGCCTGGACCGCGTCGACGACGCCGGACACGCCGACCGTGCTGACATCGGTGATCGCGGTCTCGAGGTCCTCCAGCTCCGCCTTCAGCGCGTCGATCTCCGGCTGGGCCTCGTCGCCCACCTCGTCGGCCAGCGCGTCGAGGTCGTCGCCGATCCTGCCGAACGCGTCCGACAGCTCCGACGTGCCCGCCTGGAGGTCGACGTCGCCCAGCGACGTCACGTCCTCCTGCAGTTGCCGCAGCTCGTCGCAGGCGGCGCCCTCCGACGAGCCGCCGTCGCCGCTCCCGCCCCCGCCGTCGTCGTCGTCGCCGCAGGCGGCGGCGAGGCCGACGGCGAGGACGAGCGGCAGGATCGCTGCCCTGTGGGTCCACGGACGGTGGGTGCCGGTCATCTCGCGCTCCTCCGGTGGGCGGACGGTGCCGGCGCCAGTCTCGTCCAGATCGCCAGCACGACGACGGCTCCGACCAGCGACCCCACCAGGCCGCTCGGCCGCAGCGCCAGGCCGTCGCCGGCCAGCAGGCTCGACAGGAGCCCGCCGACGAACGACCCCAGCAGGCCGGCCACCAGCGTGCGACCGTCGGGGCGTGTGCCCAGGCCGAGGACGAGCTGGGCGAGCCATCCCACCAGGAAACCGAACCCGAGCAGC
>DASSGC010000137.1:0-4520 GCA_035693765.1 Acidimicrobiales bacterium | reverse complement strand
AAGGCGTGCGTGTACACGATGCGCTTCGACGAGGCCTCGTCCCGCTACGCAGAGTTCGGCCCGTTCCTGACGGGCGCAGTCGGCGATCTCGACGAGGTGCTGGCCGCCGTCGGCGTCGCCGACTGAGCGAATCGTCGCTCCCGCCCCGCGGTCGGTAGCGCGATTGTAAAGTTCGGCGCGGCGGCGCCGCACAAAACCACTTGCGGTGACACGCCCACCTACACTCCCGGGATCGTCGGATGGGAGCGTGCATGAGAAGAGTTGTGCTCGCGCTGCTGGGAGCGCTTGCTGTCACGATCGGGACCGCCCACGCCGCCGGCGCGGGACCCCACCAGGAACCGCCGCCGGCGACCGATCCGACCGCGACGACCGTCACCACCGCGACAGGCGAGGCCGGCGAGGCCGGCGCCCAACCGTCGCCCGGTGGTGAGGTCGTGCGGGGCACGCTCTTCTACAAGGACGACGAGGGCGAGCGGGTGGCGGTCGACGGTGTCGAGATCACCGTCGAGGACGCCACCGGTACTGAGGTCGCCTCGGCCGAGACCGACGACGAGGGCGCCTTCGAGATCCCGCTACCGGGCCCCGGCAACTACGCCGCCACAGTCGACGAGGACGCCCTGCCCGACGGCGTCACGCTGCAGAACGACCGGGCCACCCTCTCCTTCCAGATGGACGAGGGCCGGTCCCGGGGCCTGCTCTTCCCCCTCGGCACCGGGGAGGGCGGCCGCAACGTGTCGACCACGCTCGACCGGGCGGTCCGGCTGGCGGTCCAGGGCCTGCGCTTCGGCCTGATCATCGCCATGTGCTCCATCGGCCTGTCGCTGATCTTCGGCACAACCCGGCTCACCAACTTCGCCCACGGCGAGATGGTGACCTTCGGCGCCATCGTGGCCTGGGTCGCCAACGTCACCTACGAGCTGCCGATGTGGCTGTCGACCGCCCTGGCCCTCGTCATCGCCTGCCTGGCGGGCGGCGTGGTCGACCGCTACTTCTGGCGGCCGCTGCGCAACCGGGGGACCGGCCTGATCGCGATGATGGTGGTCAGCATCGGCGTCAGCATCGCGGTCCGCTACGTGTTCCTCTACCAGTTCGGCGGCTCGGAGGAGTCGTACGGGGAGTACACGCTCCAGAAGGCGTGGGAGATCGGCCCCCTCCGCATCGTGCCCCGCGACTTCTGGGGCATGGTCATCTCGGTGGTGGTGCTGGTCGCGGTGGCCCTCGTGCTCCAGCGGAGCCGCGTCGGCAAGGCCACCCGCGCGGTGGCCGACAACATCGACCTCGCCGAGTCGTCGGGCATCAACGTCGACCGGGTCATCACCTTCGTGTGGGTGGCCGGCGCCGGCCTCGCCGCGCTCGGCGGAATCCTGCAGGGCCTGTCCGAGCAGGTCACCTGGCAGATGGGCTTCCAGCTCCTGCTGCTCATGTTCGCCGGCACGACGCTCGGCGGGTTGGGCACGGCCTACGGCGCCCTCGTCGGCAGCGTCGTGGTGGGCGTCGCCATGGAGATGTCGACCCTCGTGATCCCGTCGGAGTTCAAGACCGTCACCGCACTGGCGATCCTCGTGATCATCCTGCTGGTGCGCCCCCAGGGCATCCTCGGCCAGGCCGAGCGGGTCGGATAGGAGCTGTCATGGATTGGGGTGCGATCTTCTCCGACTCGCTCCGGGCGGCGATCGGGGTGCAGACGATCATCTACGCCCTGGCCGCCGTCGGCCTGAACATGCACTTCGGCTACACCGGCCTGCTCAACTTCGGCCAGGTCGGGTTCATGGCCGTCGGCGCCTACGGCGTGGCCATCGGGGCCATCGAGTTCGACCTGCCGCTCATCTTTGCCGTGGCACTGGGCGTCGGCATGGCGGTGGTGCTCGCGCTGGCACTCGGCATACCGACGCTGCGGTTGCGGGCCGACTACCTGGCCATCGTGACCATCGCCGCCGGGGAGATCCTGCGGCTGTGCTTCAAGGCGCCGAGCTGGCGGGAGTTCACCGGTGGCTCCGACGGCCTCAGCGACTTCCGCAGCGGCTACCTCGACCTCAACCCGATACCGGCCGGGGAGTACGGGTTCGGCCCCTGGCGCTACGGGTCGGTGGCGCTGTGGAACCTGGTCGTGGGGTGGACGCTGGTCCTCGTGGCCACCGTGCTGGTCCGCCAGCTCATCCACAGCCCGTGGGGCCGGGTCCTCAAGGCCGTGCGCGAGGACGAGGACGCGGTGCGGGCGCTGGGCAAGAACGTCTACGCCGCCAAGATGCAGAGCCTCATCCTCGGCGGGGTCATCGGCGCCCTCGGCGGCATGTTCTGGGCGCTGTCCGGCGGCTCGGTGGTGCCCGACAACTTCGTGCCGGTCGTGACGTTCTTCGCCTACGTGGCCCTCATCCTGGGCGGCGCCGCCACCACCTGGGGGCCGGTGATCGGGTCGGTGATCCTGTGGACGCTGCTCGACCTCACCCAGGGCGTCGTCCGGCAGGCCCAGGCCAACGACTACATCCCCGAGAGCTTCATGGACGCCAACCAGGTCGGCAACGTGCCCTTCATCATGGTGGGGATCATCCTCGCCGTGCTCATGATCTACAGGCCACAGGGCCTGTTCGGCGACCGGCGCGAGATCGCGCTCCAGGACCGATGATCCCCGGCAGCGGCTTCACGAGGGTGCCCATCGACGTCTTCGACGACGTCGAGGAAGCGCCCGGCGCCACCAAGCCCGACCCGATCCTGGTGGCGGACAGCGTCACCCGCCGGTTCGGCGGCCTCACCGCCGTCAACGTCGACCACCTGGAGATCCAGAAGGGCACGATCACCGGCCTGATCGGGCCCAACGGCGCCGGGAAGACCACCCTGTTCAACGTGCTGACGGGGTTCGACAAGCCCAACACGGGTGTGTGGACGTTCGAGGGCGAGCACATGGAGGGCCTGGGCGCCCACCGCACCGCCCGCAAGGGCATGGTGCGCACCTTCCAGCTGACCAAGTCGCTGGCCCGCCTGAGCGTGCTCGACAACATGATGCTGGGTGCCACCGAGCAGGTGGGCGAGCGGTTCTTCTCGTCGCTGGTGCGAGGCCGGTGGCGCAAGCAGGAGCGCGAGATCCAGGACCGGGCCGACGCCCTGCTGGAGCGGTTCAAGCTGGCGCACATGCGCGACGAGTACGCCGGCACGCTCTCCGGCGGCCAGCGCAAGCTGCTGGAGATGGCCCGGGCGCTGATGGTCGAGCCGACGCTCGTCATGCTCGACGAGCCCATGGCCGGGGTGAACCCCGCGCTGGCCCAGTCGATCATCGAACACGTCCAGCAGCTCCGCGACGACGGGCTCTCGGTGGTGTTCGTCGAGCACGACATGGACGTGGTCCGCACCATCAGCGACTGGGTGGTCGTCATGGGCGAGGGCTCGATCATCGCCGAGGGCCGCCACGCCACCATCGTCGCCAATCCGGTGGTGATCGACGCCTACCTGGGTGCCCACCACAGCACCCCGCTCGACCGGACCGAGCAGGACCGCATACTCGCCGAGGTCGCCGAGCTGGCCAAGGCCGAGAGCGAGGAGACGTCGTGATCGAGGACCGCACCCCGCTGCTCGACGCCCGCGAGGTGGTGGCCGGCTACGTGCCGGGCGTCAACATCCTCAACGGCACGAACCTCGAGCTCCACGAGGGTGAGCTGGTGGGCATCATCGGCCCCAACGGGGCGGGCAAGTCGACGCTGATCAAGGCGTTGTTCGGGCTCATCCCCGTGCGCGAGGGCACGGTGACGTTCCGCGGCGCCGACATCACCGGCCTGCGGGCCCATGAGCTGGTGTCGCAGGGCATCGGCTACGTGCCCCAGAACAACAACGTGTTCCCCCGGCTCACGGTCGAGGAGAACCTGGAGATGGGTCTGTACCTGCAGCCCAAGCGGTTCGACGAGCGCTTCGAGGTCGTGGCCGGCATGTTCCCGCGGCTGGGGGAGCGGCGCAGCCAGCGGGCGGGATCGCTGTCGGGTGGCGAGCGCCAGATGCTGGCGATGGGGCGGGCGTTGATGATGAGCCCCGACCTGCTGCTGCTCGACGAGCCGTCCGCCGGCCTGTCGCCCGCGTTCCAGGACGAGGTGTTCATCAACTGCCGGCGCATCAACGAGGCCGGCGTGTCGATCATCATGGTCGAGCAGAACGCCAACCGCTGCCTGCAGATCTGCCACCGGGGCTACGTGCTCGACCAGGGCCGCAACGCCTACAGCGACACTGGCGACGCCCTGCTCACCGACCCCAAGGTCATCGAGCTGTACCTCGGCACGCTCGCCCAGGCCGACTAGCGCGGCCCACGCCGGCAGTCGGGGACGATCCCGAGGCTGATCATCGCAGCGGGAGGCGACGCACCCGTACCCGGTCCTGGTCGAGGACCACGACGGCGCCGTGGATGAGATCCGGCTCGACCGCCGGGAGGTTGGCGAGTACGAGTCGAGCGACGGCGGTGGCCCGCCGGTCGCTGCTGCGACGCAGGAGGATCACCGAGGGTCCCGCCGCCGCCCGCTCCGCAAGCAACGTGCCGAAGTCGG
>DASSGC010000136.1:0-7496 GCA_035693765.1 Acidimicrobiales bacterium | reverse complement strand
CCCAAAATTCCCCGACCACCACAATTTCTCGGCGAATCAACCTAACGGGACACTAGCCGCTCGGCCTCTTATGCCAGCTCGCTGTTTGATGCTGGTCATTGACCGACCTAGATAACGGTTGTAGGTTTCGGTTGGCTAATTGATGATCGGAGGCATCCATGCGGGAGGCGATGTTGGCCTTGCTGGCCAAGGAGCCGGTGCACGGCTACGAGCTGCGCCAGCGGTTGGCGGGGGCGTTGGGGCCCGTGGGTGAGGTGCTCAAGCCGGGGCAGGTGTACGTGACGCTGTCGCGCCTGGAGCGGGCGGGGCTGGTGCGGGGCGTGCAGGTCGCGCAGAGCACGGCGCCCGACAAGAAGGTGTACGAGGTGACCGCGGCGGGCCGCGAGGCGGTGGCGGCGTGGCTGCTGGACACCTCGTGGCCGAAGGTGGCGCAGAGTGAGTTCCATCTCAAGCTGGTGGCGGCGGCGAGGACCGGGCTGGCCGATCCGGTGGCGTTGATCGATGCCCAGCGCCGTGAGCTGATGCGGCGGCTACGGGAGGTACAACGGCTCGCCCAGTCCCCGCCCGCCGGCGACGGTGACGGGGACGACGGGGTGCTGCTGTTGGAGGGGTCGGCGCTGCGGCTGCAGGCCGACATCCGCTGGCTCGAAGCGTGCGAGCAGCGCTGGACCGGGAGAGCCAGGTGAGCGCGGTCGTCGAGGCCGCAGGCCTGCGGCGCCACTTCCGGGGTGACGGTGCGCCGGTGCGCGCCGTCGAGGGTGTCGACCTGGTCGTCGAGCAGGGCGAGGCCGTGTCGATCATGGGGCCGAGCGGTTGTGGCAAGTCCACCCTGCTGCACCTGCTGGGCGGGCTGGAACGACCCGACGCCGGCACCCTGATCGTGGGCGACCAGGCCGTCGACCGGTTGTCCGAGGCGGCCTGGGCCAGGCTGCGGCGGCGAACGATCGGGTTCGTGTTCCAGGCGTTCCACCTCGTCGACGAGCTCACCGCCGTCGAGAACGTCGAGCTCCCGGCCCTGCTGGTCGGGACGTCCCGGCGGGCCGCACGGCGACGGGCCATGGAGCTGCTCGACCGCCTGGGTGTGATCGACCGGGCCGGGCACCTGCCCGACCGGCTCTCCGGGGGTGAGCGCCAGCGGGTGGCGCTGGCCCGGGCGCTGGTCAACGAGCCCCTGATGGTGCTGGCCGACGAACCGACCGGCAACCTGGACAGCCAGGCGACCAACGAGATCCTCCAGCTGTTCGCCGAACTGCGCGACGCCCGACAGACCCTGGTCCTCGTCACGCACGACCCACGCGTGGCGGCCACCGCAGAGCGGCTGCTGAGCATGCGCGACGGCGCGATCGTCGAGGACACCCGCCTCGACGGGGGCCTGCCCCGCCAGACCGTGCTCGCCCAGCTGGCCGGGTGGGAGGCCTAGATGACGGCCGGACGTCTGGTGGTCGGGCTGGCATGGCGGAACGTGCGCCACCGGCCATGGCAGGCGCTGCTCTTGCTGTTCTCCCTGAGCCTGGCCACCACCACCATCACGCTGGGGTTGACGCTCGTCGATGTCGGCGGCCGCTCCTGGGACCGGGTCTCACGGGCCACGAATGGCTTCCACGTCAAGGCGGGAGCGGAGATCTCGCCGGACATGTTGCCTGCCCAACGCGAGCGGGTGCGTGCCGAGCTGTCCCGCCTCGGCGACGCGCCCGGGGTGATCGCTGTCGGTGGCCCGTGGCGGCAAGCGCAGGTCGACGCCGAGATCCACGGCGCGCCGGTCCGCCTCAGGGTCCAGGTCCGCGACACCGGCTCGGCCGCCGTCGACCAGCCGCTGGTGACCGCCGGGCACTGGCTGGACGGTCGGGAAGGCGTGGTGCTCGAAGACGGGTTCGCCGCCGCGGCAGGCCTCCGACCAGGCGACACCATCACCATCGCCAGACAGCGCGTGCCCGTACGTGGCGCGGCGTTGACGGTCAACATCGGCCCGTACCCGACCGATCAGCCCGCCCAGGTGTGGATCAGCCCGGCCACCGCCGCCCGGCTCGGCGCGGCCCTCGACAGCGGTGCGTATGCGCTCGCATTGCGGCTGGCGGACCCCGACCAGGCCGAGGCGTTCGCCGCCGCCCACCCGGAGGTCGGCGACACCTGGCAGGAGGCCAAGAGCGAAGCCGTCACCGACATCGAGGACCTGGCCGCCGTCTTCGGCATCCTGGCCATCTTCGTCGTCGTGCTCACCATCGGCACCGCCGTCATCCTGGTCGCCGGGAGGATGGCCGCCCAGGTCCGTCAGGTCGGCACACTCAAAGCCGTCGGTGCCACGCCAGGCCAGGTCACCTGCGTCCTGCTCGTCGAGTACCTCGCCGTGGCCCTCCTGGCCACCGCGGTCGGGCTGGCCGCCGGCACCCTGCTGACGCCGCCGCTGGCCCGCCTCACCGACGTGCTGTCCGTGTACGGCGCCCAGACCCCGCCGATCACATGGCCGCGCGCCGCGACCGCCTTCGCCGTCACCACCGCCGTCGTGGTCCTGGCCACGGTGCGGCCCGCGCTGCGCGGCGTGCGGCGCAGCACCCTGCGCTCCCTCGCCAGCAACACCCGGCCACCCCACCGCACCGGCCGGCTGATGCGGGCGATCACCGGGCTGCCGCTCCCCCTGCCGGTATGGCTGGGCCTGCGCGCGGCCAACCGCCGACGCGGCCGGTTCCTCGCCAACACGTTGGGGTTGACCATCGGCATCACCCTGTTGATCACGGCCCTCGCGTTGCACACCGGCGTCGACGCCTTCCACCGCCAGGACCTGTCCCTCGAGCCCGACGCGATCTCCCGCGCCGCCGACATCGCGAACCAGGACCGCGTGAGCAGCCTCGGGTTCACCGTCGCCGCCTTCCTCATCGCCCTCGCCCTGATCAACGCCACCGTCGCCGCCGTGTTCGCCGCCAACGACCACGCCCGCAACCACGCCATCATGCGCACGATCGGCACCACCCCCGGCCAGACCGTCACCGCGTTCCTCGTCGCCCAGCTGACCGCCTGCCTCCTCGCGTGCGGGCTCGGCATCCCACTCGGGATCGCGTTCTACGAATCATCCGCCCGAGGCCCCCTCGACCCGATCGGACTCAGCGCACTCACCTACATCGCTACCACCCTGACCGCGCTGACGCTGTACGCCATCATCTCCGCCATCCCCGCCAGACTCCTCGCCCGGCGACCCATCAGCCCCCAACTCGCCTACGAATAGACCCACCCCACTCGCAGACCACGGAGGTCGGGAGCTGCTCACCTCCCGTTACTGACGGAAATTGGCCCCGGGGCCGTCAACTCGAAGCTTGGGTTCGAATAGGGCACGTTGGGGCCTGTGATGTCGCGAGACATCTGAGAGTGGAGGTGATGGGATTCGAACCCACGACTTCTTCGATGCGACCGAAGCGCTCTAGCCAGCTGAGCTACACCCCCGTACGGGACGGCTCATCGTAGCGGACCCCGCTCCCCACCCACGACCCGGTCGCGTCGCAGGGCCGGGGTCAGGTGGCGCCCGGACCCCGCTCGATGGCGCGCTGGAGGCGGGTCTGGAGGACCGTCGTGGTGACGTCGCCCCGGCTGCGCTCCAGCACCGACCGGAGCGCGTCGAGCGTCCGGCGCAGGCCGTTGGTGAGGGCATCGGGGTAGTCGACCTGCACGAGCGCGTCGTACACGTCGTCCATCGCGGCGAGCAGATCCTGGCCCCGCTCCACGTCGCCCTCGCGCAGCCGGTCGAGGAGGTGCCGCCGCAGCTCGCTGGCCGCCTCGGCGAGGCCCCGCATCCATGCCGTGGGCGACACCTGCAGGGCACCGGGTCCGGGCACGGGGCGGCCGGCCACCAGCGCCGACACGGCACGCGCCTCGACGTACTCCTTCTCGGCGTCGTGCAGGAACCCTGCGTACGCCAGCGCCGGGAAGGGGGCGAGCACCCGCTGGGCCTCCCGGATCGCGGCCTCCGACTCGGCGGCCAGCAGGTCGGCCGCCTCGACGTCGAGCCGGTGCACGGCGCGGATGCTCGACCCCGCCGCCCGGATCGCCCGGCGGCAGGCGGGCAGGGCCTGCTCGCGGCCACCGTTGGCGTCGTCGAGGTCGGCCACGATGTCGGTCACGAGGGCCTGCAGGTGCACGCGGCGGGCGCCGCGCTCGTCGTCGCCCGGCAAGGGAGGCCTAGCGAGCAGCGCCCGAGCCGATGACGACCACGGCCGGGCGGGGCGCCTGGATCGGCGTGAGGTAGCGGACCTTCTTCGCCCGCTCGGCCTCGTGCCGGCCGCGCCGGATCAGCAGGCCGACGTAGGTCACCAGCAGCGTGCCGGCGACGGCCTCGGCCACGACCCACGGGCCCGCCACCAGCACGGCGGGCGCGACACCGGCCAGCGAGGCCAGCAACAGGGTGCCGGCCACCTGGCGCCGGCGCCGGAACATCGTGGCCCGCCGGTGCCTGACCGCCGCCGTGACCGCGCCGGCGGAGCGGCCGCCGAGGGCGTCGGACGGCGGCCGGGCCACGGCGCCGAGCACCCCGGGAGCGGCGGCCGGGCTGTGCCCGAGGGGATCGAACGCGTGCACCTGGGCGCCCTCGCTGTCGTACTCGTCGGGGATGTCGGGGATGTCATCGTCGCCGTAGACGTCGTAGACGTCGGCGCCGTACCGGGGTGTGGCCCGCTGCAGCGACCAGAGCTGGCTCCGGAACGACATGATCGAGGCGATGGGCCGGGCCTCCCGGCGACTCTGCAGCCACGGAGGTACCAGGACTGCCGCCCAAATCACCCCGAGAAGCAGGAAGACGACCACGACACCACACTCCGACCTTCGCTCGAAGCGACCATAAGGGAGATCGCCCCGACCGTGGTGGATGCCGTCTGACGTGGGCGGACGCCGCACCGCGCGGTGCCGCGCGGTGCCGCCCGGGTGCCGCCCCTAGAGACCCAGCTCGGCGTCCAGGTCGGCGGTGCGGCGGTAGGAGCCGCTGCGCCCGCCCATCTTCTCCCACAGCGTGATGTCGCCGATGACCATGCCGCGGTCGGACGACTTGCACATGTCGTAGATGGTCAGGCAGGCCACCGTGCAGGCGGTCAGCGCCTCCATCTCGACGCCGGTGCGGTCGACGGTCTCGACGTGGGCCTCGACCTCGATGTAGTCGTCCTCGATGCGGAAGTTGACCAGCACCGAGCCGACCAGCAGCGGGTGGCACAGCGGGATCAGCTCGGGCGTCCGCTTGGCCGCCTGGATGCCCGCCACCCGGGCCACGGCCAGCACGTCGCCCTTGTTGATGGCCCCGCGGGCCACCAGCGACGCGGTCTCGGCCTTCATGTGCACCCGGCCGCGGGCCACCGCCCGGCGGTGGGTCGGCTCCTTGGGGGTGACATCCACCATGCGCGCCCGGCCGAGGGGGTCGAGGTGCGTGAGTCCGCGGTCAGGCATGGCCAGACACTAGTGCCCCCGGGCGCCGCGACCCGTAGCGACGGTGACAGGAGGTCGTCACCCGCCGATCTGGCTCATGCTCCGCCGGGGACGGACGAAGGTCACCTGCCCGATCATGTGGCCCGCCCACTTGCCCGCCACGCAACCCGCCACCGCCGCCGCGATGTCGTCGTCGCTGCCGCCGTCGCGCAGCAGCGCCCGCAGGTCGACCTCGTCGACCGCGAACAGGCACGACCGGAGCTGGCCCTCGGCCGTGAGCCGCACCCGGTCGCACGACTCGCAGAACGGCCGGGTGACCGACGGGATGACGCCGACCTCGCCGCGGCCGTCGCGGTAGCTGAACCGCTCGGCCGGCTGGTGGCCCCGCACCTGCGGCTCCAGCGGGTGGACGGCGGCGATGGCCGCCAGTATCTCGGCCTGGCTCACCACGGCGTCGGACCGCCACCGCTCGTCGGCATCGAGCGGCATCCACTCGATGAACCGCATCGTGACGCCCCGCTCCCGCCCGAACGTCGCCAGGTCGAGCACCTCGTCGTCGTTGACGCCGCGCATGACCACGGCGTTGATCTTCACCGGGTCGAGGCCGGCCTCGCACGCCGCGTCGATGCCGTCGAGGACGTGGTCGAGCTCGTCGCGCCGGGTGAGCGCCACGAACCGGTCGCGCCGCAGCGTGTCGAGGGAGATGTTGACGCGCCGCAGCCCGGCCGCCCGCAGGTCGGCCGCCAGCGACCGCAGCGTCGCGCCGTTGGTGGTGAGGGCGAGGTCGACCGGCCGGCCGTCGCCCGTGCACAGCGCCGCCAGCTTGCCCACCAGCACCGGCAGGTGGGCCCGGACGGTCGGCTCGCCCCCGGTCAGGCGGATGCTGTCGACCCCGAAGCGCTCGACGCAGACCCGGGCGATGCGTTCGAGCTCCTCGAAGGTCAGCACCTCCGACCGGGGCAGCCACTGCATCCCCTCGGCCGGCATGCAGTACGTGCAGCGGAAGTTGCACCGGTCGGTGACCGAGATCCGCAAGTCGCGGTGGACACGGCCGTAGCTGTCGACGAGGGGCTCGGTCACGCCGTCAGGCTACGGGGCCGGCGGGCGAGCGGGGCGGGTCGCCGAGCAACATCACCTCGACCCGGCCCCCGGCGTCCACCCCGTCGCCGTCGGGCAGCACGGCGAGCCCGTCGGCCCGGGCCATCGCGCCGAGCTGGTGGGAGCCCTGGCCACCCGACGACCGGACGCGCACCACGCCGTCGTCGACGCCCGCGACCACCCGGACGAAGTGGGTCTTGCCGTCGCGCGCCCTCGGCAGCGGCTCGGCGGCCACCGCCGCCAGGCGGGGCAGGTGCAGCCGGGCGTCGGGCTGGCCGGCCCGGCGCCGCAACCCGGGCCGCGCGAACAACATGAAGCTGACCAGGGACGACACCGGGTTGCCCGGCAGGCCGAAGACGGGCACCGGGTCGCCGGCCGGGCCGGGCACGGTCCCGAACGCCAGCGGCTTGGCCGGGCGGATGGCGACCTGCATCCACCGCATGTCGCCGATGCGGTCGAGCACGACCCTCACCAGGTCGATGTCGCCCATCGACACGCCGCCGCTCGACAGCACGGCGTCGCAGGTCGCCGCCCCCTGCCGGAGCGCCGCGGTGATGGCGGCCTCGTCGTCGGGTGCCCGCCCCAGGTCGACGGGCGTGAACCCGGCGTCGGCCACCAGCGCGAGCAGCATCGGCCGGTTGCTGTCGCGGATCTGGCCGGGCCGCAGCGGCGCCGTGCCGACGACCAGCTCGTCGCCGGTCGAGACGACGCCGACCCGGGGACGGGGGTGGACGAGCACCCGCTCCACACCCAGCGACGCCAGCACGCCGCGCGCCGCGGGGGTCACCAGGTCGCCGGCGCCGAGGACGCGCTCGCCCGGCTTCAGGTCCTCGCCGGCCGCCCGCAGGTGGTTGCCGGGCTCCACGGCGACCTCCACCCGCACGGCGCGGCCGCCGTCCAGCCGCTCGGTGCGCTCGACCATGACGACCGCGTCCGCCCCGCCGGGCACGGGGGCACCGGTGAAGATCCGCATGGCCTCGCCCGCTCCCAGCGGCCGCTCGGCC
>DASSGC010000135.1:0-11981 GCA_035693765.1 Acidimicrobiales bacterium | reverse complement strand
ACGACCGCTCTGCGGCGGTCGGGACGTAGTCAGGCGAAACCACCCAAACGGTGGACCCGTCTGCCGAGACACCGGTCCGAACGGACCAGCCGAGCTCCTTGCCAGCCTGGCGAGCAGCCCGACGCCACCTCTCCACGTCGAGGCCCTCGGCAGGCCGGACCACCGAGCCCGATCGGCGGAGCGCCTCGATGATGTCGCTCGCCCACAGGTCGACTACTCGGCCCATCGCCTTGCCTCCGGAACGCCGATTCGTTGCGGGGCGCACAAAAGGCGCACATTATGGCCTCTCAGGCACCTTCCCGGGTCAGAGCCAGACCTCAGAAGTGGCCCTGACCTGGTACTTCTCCAGCGCGCTCGGAGGGACTCGAACCCCCAACCTTCTGATCCGTAGTCAGATGCTCTCTCCAATTGAGCTACGAGCGCCGAGTTGTGGAGAAGCGATCCTACCTCGGCGCGCGCACGGCCCCCAACCGGATGACCGCCACGCCGCCGCGGGCACGCACCCTGCGCGTGCGGAGGACCGTCCGCCGGGTGGTGGGAGGACCTGTGGTGGCGCCGCCGGCAGGTGGTCGGCGCTCAACGCTTCCCAGCTAGCCTGGCCGGACACCGGCCGACGGCGACCGAGGGGGACTGCGGTGCCGTACAACCAGACGGGCCTCGTCGTGCACGACGCCGACGCCCACATCATGGAGACGCCGGGCTGGCTCCGCGACCACGCCGACCCGGCCATCAGGGACCGCATCGAGCCGCTGCGCTACACGTCGGGCAACGAGCTCCGGCAGACCGGCGACCCGGACGAGCAGCTCCGCGACCTGGAGGCGGCGTTCGCCCGGCTGACCGACCGCCACGGCTCGGAGGAGTACCGGGCGGTCGAGGACGCCGAGATCATGTCGCGCAAGAACTTCGCCGCGACCGGCAGCTTCGTGGCCGACGATCGGCCGCGGGCGCTCGACCTGCTCGGCTTCGCCAGCCAGCTCGTGTTCAACACCTTCCACAACCGGCGCCTGCACGACTGGGAGCACGGCGACGACATCGAGCTGGCCATCGAGGCCGCGCGTGCCCACAACCGGGGCATGGTCGAGTTCTGCTCCGTCGACCGGCGCCTGCTGCCGACGTGCTACGTGCCCCTGGCCGACCTCGACCGGGCGCCCCGCCTGGCCGACGAGGCGATCGCGGCCGGCGCCGCCGCCCTCCTGGTCGCGTCCGGGTGCCCGCCCGGCCACTCGCCGAGCCACATCGGGCTCGACCCGGTGTGGGCGCGGGCCCAGGAGGCCGGCATCCCGATCGTGTTCCACGTGGGCGGCACCGGTGACCTGATCGACGGCAGCTACTTCCGCAACGGCCTGCCGATCCCGCCCGACTTCCACGGCGGCGAGGAGAACTTCCGCTCCGTGGACTACATGGGCATCCCCGGGCCGCCGGCCCAAACCATCGCCACGATGATCTTCGACGGAGTGCTGGAGCGGTTCCCCGACCTGCGCATCGGTGTCATCGAGCAGGGCGCCGTCTGGGTGCCGTCGTGGACCCGGCAGATGGAGTCGGCGTTCGACGCCTTCGCCCGTCACGAGGAGCGGCTGCAGGCGCTGAGCCTGCGGCCCAGTGAGTACGTCCGCCGCCAGATCCGCTTCACGCCCTACCCCACCGAGGACGTGGGCTGGATCATCGAGCAGTCGGGCCCGGAGGTCTGCCTGTTCTCGTCGGACTACCCGCACGTAGAGGGCGGCCGCCGGCCCATCGAGCGGTTCGAGCGGTCGCTCGACGAGAGCGGCGTCGACAACCACGCCCGCAGCCGGTTCTACGCCGACAACTTCGTCGACCTCATGGGTTCGGCCCTCGCCCCGCTCGCGGCCTGACGGCCACGGGGCCGCGCCGACCGGTCCCGGCCGGCCGGGTCAGGCCCGCTTGCGCAGCTTCCACACCTGCTCCGACGGGAAGCGGTGGGCCCAGTCGGCTGTCACGAACGCGGGCATCTCGGGGCCGGGCGTCGGGTTGCGGACCTCGATGTAGTCCTCCACCTCGAACCCCGTGGCCCTGAACAACCGGAACCACTCGGACACCGGCAGGTTGAACTCGATGCCGCCGGCGTCCTCCACCGCGTCGCGCCAGTCGATGCGGTGCAGGCCGAAGTAGTCGCGCTCCAGCCGCTCGGTGGCGGGCACCGACCCGTCGAGCGGCGAGCACACGATGGCGAGCGGGCTGCAGCCGAGGAAGACGAGCCGGCCGCCCGGCCGCAGCAGACGGTGGGCCTCGGGGATCCAGGCGTAGGGGTCGCACCAGATGGCGGCCCCGTACTCCGAGATGGCGAAGTCGAACGAGCCGTCGTCGTAGGGCACCCGCTCGGCGTCGCCGTGGATCAGCGTGAGGCCGACGCCATGCTCGGCGGCCAGCCGGCGGGCCGTGGCGAGCTGGCGTTCGGAGTTGTCGATGCCGACCACCCGGGCGCCCCGGCGCGCCATCCACCCCGACACGTACGCCGTGCCGCACCCCAGCTCGATGGCGTCCATGCCCGCCATGTCGGCGGGCAGCATGGGCAGGTCGGAGTCGGGGATGTCCCACTCGCCCCACTTCGGCTCGGACCGGGCCCAGTTCCGCTCGCCGGACGCGACCCACTCGCCCGCCATCGCGTCCCAGTGGCGGCGGTTCTCGGCGACGTGCTCGGGGAGGGGCTCATCCACGGAGGCGAGACTGGCCGGGCCGGCACGGGGGCGCCAGCGAGTTGCGGGTCGGCACGGCCGTGGGCCGCCGCGTCAGCCGTCGTCGACTGTCAACCGTCGTCGGCTTCGCCGGCGAGGGCGCCCACGAGGGTGCGCATCTCGTCGGGGACGCCGGTGCGACGCCACCAGTCGATGGCGGGCATGTCGTGATGTAAGGCCGCCGCAAGCTCGAGCTCTCCGCCACGGGCTCGGATGGCCAGATCCAAGAGGTCCTGGTCCATGCGACAAGCATCACGCGTCCGGGCCCGGATCAGAAACGACTTTGCGAGATTCCGCCCTCGGTTCGCGCGCTGTTCACAATCGTTTCGGGTCCCGGCCAGTCCGGCGACGCGGGGTCGAAGCGCCACGGCCCGCTCGGCAGTCGCTCCGGGTCGTAGGCCGTGACCAGGTCGTTCACCGACCCGACGGGCGTTCCGGGCGGGACGAGGCACAGCGACGCGGCCAGCGCACCGAGCGCGACCGGCGGTTCGACGCCCCGCGCCGCGAGGTCGGCGAGCGTGACGGCCCCGTGGCGCTTGGCCAGGCGCCGCCCGTCCGGGCCGAGCACCAGCGGCACATGGGCGTGGGCGGGGACGGGCAGGCCCAGGCGCCGGGCCAGCCACACCTGGCGGGGCGTCGAGTCGAGCAGGTCGTCGCCCCGGACGACCTCACCGATGCCCTGGTCGTGGTCGTCGACCACGACCGCCAACTGGTAGGCGGGGACGCCGTCGGACCGGCGCACCACGAAGTCGTCGACCAGGCCGGCGAACCTGCCGTAGTGCCGGTCGACCACCTCGACCCGCTCGCCTCCGGCCCGGACCCGCCACGACGGCCGGCGCCCGGCCGCCTCCCGGGCGGCCCGCTCGCCGGGGGTCAGGCCGCGGCAGGTCCCCGGGTAGGCGCCCTCGGGCGACGGCCCGTGGGGCGCCGCCACCGCGGCCTGGACCTCCCGCCGCGTGCAGTAGCACGGGTAGAGCAGCCCGCAGGCGTCGAGCCGGGCCAGGGCCTCCTCGTAGCGGCTGAACCGCTCGGACTGCCGCGTCACCTCGCCGTCCCCGACGATCCCCAGCGCGGCCAGGTCGGCCAGATGCGATCGGACGTGTACTTCGCGGGCGGCCGCCCGGTCGAGGTCCTCGATCCGGATGAGGAAGTCCGAGCCCGTGGCGCGGGCGGACAACCACGCCACGACGGCCGTCCGCAGGTTGCCCACGTGCAGCGGGCCGGTGGGGCTGGGGGCGAAGCGGCCGGTGGGCAACGGCGGCGAGGGGGTGGGGATGCGGTGCCGGCGGCGACGTGGCCGTCAGCCCTCGACGGCGTGCGCGGCCAGCACCTGCGACCAGCGCTCGGCCGTCACGGACGCGGGCTCGGTGGAGGCGAGGAAGTCGCGCAGCAGGGCGTCGAGCAACTGCGGTTGCTCGAACGGCAGGAAGTGCCCGGCGCCCTCGACGATCTCCAGCCGGCTGGCGGGCAGCAGCTCGTGCGCAGCGTAACCGTGCTCGACCGGGATCACGGCGTCGCGGTCGCCCCAGACGATGAGCGTCGGCACCTCCTGGGCCAGGTAGAGGCGGTCGCGAGCGCTCACCCGCTGGCCTGCGACGTCGATGACCGAGCGGATCGTGTGCACGAACGCCCGCTGGGCCCGGGCATCGGTCAGCGTGGTGTACGCGGCCCACACCTCGGTGAGCAGGGCGTCGCCCCGCAACCCGAGGCTGCCGAACACCCGGCCGACCGTCGAGGCCAGCCCGTGGACGTGGCGGGTGAGCACCACCGGCAGGACGTACTCGCTGCCCGGCAGGCTGATGGCGCGCAGCAGCGGGTTGACCTCCTTGCCGAACCCGCCGGTGGCCACGAGGGCCAGCCGCTCGCACATGTGGGGGAACTGGTACGCGAGCTGCATGGCGATGCCGCCACCCAGGCTGTGGCCGACGAAGGTGGCCCGCTCGTGGCCGAGCACGGTGAGCAGGTCACGGATGCCCGAGGCGTAGGCGCCCAGGCTGTAGTCGCCCCGGGGCTTGGCCGACTCGCCGTGGCCGAGCAGGTCGGGGGCGATGACCGTGTAGTCCTCGCCGAGGAGCGGCATGACGGGCACCCAGGTGGTGGAGCTGCCGGCGATGCCGTGGACGAGGACGACGACGGGCCCCTCGCCCAGCGCCCGGTACGCGACCTCGTGGCCGTGGACGTACGCGGTGCGGACGGTCGCCGCCTCGGCCACGCGTTCGATGTGGCGCTTGCTCCGGGTTCCCCGCTTGCGGCCGGTGGTGCGGCGCATGGCCTGCGATCGTATGACGGATCGGGTCCGCAGGCCGTGGTCGTTTGCCACGGGCCCTGCGACCCGGGCGCACCGGGCTGCCCCGGCGGCAGGCCCGGCGAGATCCGCGCCGTCGCGTGACCGCAGTGCCCGCGTGGCCACGGAACTGGCGGCGCTCAGTGCCCATGGCGCGCGGAATCGACGCCAGAACCGCGGCGCCGCCGTCAGTCAGTTGGCGACGCGGGCCAGGCTCCAGACGGCGACCGGGTCGGCGAAGCCCCGCAGCATCCGCCGGCCGGCCGGCTCGAAGGCGAGCTGACCGTCCTTCACGGAGTCGACCACCGTGCCGTCGACGAGGGTCTCGCCGGGGATGGCCGCGTCGACCAGCCGGGCGGCCAGGTTCACGACCGGCCCGTAGTAGTCGCCGTGGCGGAACAGCACCTCGCCGAACACGAGCCCGGCCCGGGGCTGGGTGCCGTCGTCGACGAACGCGTCGACGAGGTCGGTCACGATGCGGCACCCGGCCTCCGGGTCGACGGCGGCCAGCATGATCTCGTCGCCGATGAACTTGACCAGCCGGCCCCCGGCCGCGGCGATGACGTCGAAGGCCCGGGCCTCGAACCGCGTGACCTGCTCGCCCAGCCTCACCGGATCGAGTGCGGCCTGCATGGCGGTGGAGCCCACGAGGTCGACGAAGCCGATCGCCAGGCGGGCCAGCTCCCGCCGGCTGACACCCTCCTGGATCACCCGCTGGCGGGCGATCGTCTGGCGCATGTGGTGACGGAAGACCGCCGCCAGCCCGTTGCCGATGTCGAGGCCGAGCTCGGTGGCGGCCACGTTGGTGCGCAGGCACTCGACGGAGTCGGCCAGGCGCAGGCGGAGGTACTCCTCGCTGCCCTGGACGTAGAGGGCGACCGCAGCCTCGGCGATGCGCTCCATGGACCCGGCGATCACCCGCAGGAGGTCGTCACCGCGGATGATGCCGGCCGTGCTGGCGTTGCCGAGCCGATCGACGAGCACGACGTCGCCCTCGGTGAACTGCGGGGCGTCGACGTCCGCGACCGGGACGCCCAGGTCGCGGAAGATCAGGACGACCTTGCCCAGCTCCACGTCGCTGCGTTCGGCGACCTGACGGGCCGACAGCGTGGCGCCCCGCCGGAGCACGAGGTCGCTGGCCAGCGCCTCGGCATTGCCGATGGCGAGCGCCGTCTCGATGTCGCCCTGAGCGGCGCCGAGGTCGGTCAGGAGGGCGTGGAGCTGCTCCCCGGCGCCGTCGACGCCGGGCGCCGGACCATCGTCCCGGCTGCGCTGCATACCCGGAACGCTACTGGCCCGCCGCCCGGACGGCGCCCGGCGGGGGCTACTTGCGGAGCGCCGAGATGAGCTGGCCCTTGGTCATCGTCGACCGGCCGGCGATGTTCCGCTGCCGTGCCCGGCTCATCAGCTCGTCCTTGGACATGTCGTCGTAGGACGGCGAGCGGCCGCCCTTGCGGGCGGCGGACCGGCCGGCGTTCGAGATGCGGGCGGCCTTCGACTTGGACATGCCCTGGTCACGCATCGCCTCGTACTGCTCGGGGCGCTTGACGCTGGGGCCGTGGCTCTTTCCGCGGGGCATGGCGAACCTCCTGCGTGCGGCGTATGCCCGCCGCGTACCCGGGGGCACTCGGGCTCAACCATGATGCAGACGTGTCGTCATGTTCCGTGACGACACGACGTCATAGCTACGTTAAGTTGTTGCCCGATCACAACAAGGCGGGCGGCTCTCCCACCATGCCCCAATCCCGTGCAGCGTCAGGGACCCCGGCCTCCCGGGTCGGATCGAGACCCGCCAACGTCAGGCGAAGACGCTCGATCTGGGCGCCATGGCGTCGCACGCGATGGCACTCCCGATGGCGGATGCGGTTGGCCAAGGCGGGCATCGTCATCCTGGCAGGCATCTTCCTCCTCTACCTCGCAGGGGCCCTGACCCGCATCCTCTGGGACTGGCCCAGCAGGCCCGACCTCTATGCCAGATGCGAGGGCAGAGGCAACGAGTGCGGCGCGCTGATCGGGACCACCTCGTCGCTGCTCACGTTGGCGACCGCCACGGCGATCTTCGTCGTGTGGCGGCTCGGCTGGGCAAGACGGCCGGTGTGGCGCAAAGCGCGGTCGGCCGCACGCGAGTACGTGCCCACCGCGGCGAACAGCATCATGGACGAGGTCGTCGGGCGCGACGAGCTCTGCCAGGCGCTCAACGACGAGCTGCGGCTCCGCCGATCCCGACGGCCCCACCTGCTGGTGGGCGGGATCGGCTCGGGCAAGACCGCCGTCATGGTCCGCCTGACCGAGCTGCTGGCCGAGAGCCGGGCCGTGCCCGTGCCCATCCGGTTGCGTGACATCGGGGACACCGAGGAACTGGACTTCGGGGAGACCGCCCGGAAGGAGTTCATCAAGCTCGTGGACAGCGAGCGTCTCACCCGCGGACTCACGGCCAAGGCCATCGGCGACCAGGCCTGGCGCTGGCTCCGCAAGGAGGACCGGATCGTCGTGCTGGCCGACGGCCTCGAAGAGGTGTTCGCCGGCAAGAACAAGGAGCAGGACCGCGACAACCTGATCCGGCGGGCGATCCGCAAGGCCGGCGACGAGGAGCTGCCGCTCGTCATCGCCTCCCGGCCGCACGCCCCCCTGCGTGACGTCGAGGCGGCGATCACCGAGCTCGAACCGCTGAGCGAGGAGGCGGCACTGGGCTACATCGAGGGGGGCACCTGGAGCGAGGACGAGCCACGGTTGGACTGGATCGTGGAGCGCGCCGAGGTCAGCGAGGCGCCGCTCTACCTCCAGGTCGCCAACCAGCTCTACCACGCCGACCGCCTCACGTACGTGGTCGAGCGCCGGGACGAGGACAAGCTCGACACCCGCGAGACCGATCGCGCCGGCCTCCGCTACCGCCTCCTGAGCACATGGGTCGCCTCGCTGTGCGACGGCTACCTGCGCGAGGAGCTGGCCCTCACCAAGCAGGAGCGCCGGGAGGCCGTGGCCTGGATCTCGGCGCTCGCCTGCCTCGGCCTGCGGCACGACACGATCGAGGTGAGGTTCGAGACGCTCCTCGACGAGGAGGACGACTGCGCCCAGCGCCTGCTGCCGCTGGTCCGGGATCGCCTCGAATCCATCGCCGACCTGGAGGGGGAAGGGTCGTCCCCGCTGACCCTGCGGCGTCGCGGTGGCCCGGACGACGACTCGCTGCGGCGGGGCGACTACATCCGGGCGCTCCAGCTCGCTGCCACCTGGGGGGAGCAGCTCCAACTCGTCGAGGCGCACGGCGGCCACGTCCGCTTCCAGCACAGTCTCCTGCAGGCCTACCTCGGCTCCCGGTGCCTGGGTACGGCGATCGAGTCGGACGGCCCCAGGTTCCTCGACGAGGCACTCGGCCTGGATGGCGCCGACACGCCGGGTCGGCCCCGTCCCGCCGGGCGCCCAGCGCACGATGGCGACGACGGCAAGGCCCGCCGGGCGGACACCGGCCCGAGCCGGGAGCTCCTCACCTCCCTGGTGTTCATGTCGCGGAGCGACGCGCCGGGCGACCAGCACGAGCACGGCGAGCGGCCGTCGGACAGCACGCTGCAGGAGGTCGTCAAGTCGCTGCTGGACGCGGCGGCACACCGACCGAACGAGAAGGCGCTCGACCTCTTCGCCGCCGCCCTGGAGATCGACCGCGCCCGCGACTGGACCGGGCACCGGGAGATCGTCGACCGCCTGTGGCAGCTGTGGCCGACGTTCACATCGCAGGACCGCCGAGGCCTCCTCGACGCCAAGCTCAACCTCGTGCACCGCCTCGGCGACGGTCTCCGCGGGATGACCCGCGACCGGCAGGTGCGGCTGACGCGGCTGACCGCCACGAACGTGACGACCACCAGCGTGACTGCCACGGACGTCATCACGACCAGCGTGACGGCGGCAAGCCTGGGCGATGCGGGGGTCGCGACCACCCACCAGACGCTCCCCGACGTGGAGGAGTCGTACCGCGCCTTCTTCGACATCGGCTGCGGCGACCCGGAGTACGGCGTGCGGCTCGCCGCCGCCGAGGAGATCGGGATGGGGGGCAGGGAGGCATACGCGGCGCTCGAGGCCGTGTGGAACAGCCGGACCAGCGAGCATGCGCCCGGATCCGCCCGCGAGCATCCCCCGGCTCCGCCTCCCGAGTTCCACAAGAAGGACTGGGGCGAGCGTTGGCTGATCCTGTCGGCGTGGCTGGCGCCCATGCTCCTCGGCTCCGTGCAGGACGAGGACACCCGCCTCGACGCCAAGCACATGCTCAGCGCCTACGTGAACGCGGTCGGGCGGAGCGAACCTGCAGGCCGGCGGTCCGGCGGCTCGCCCCTCGTGCTGGAGATCGCCCTGGCGCAGGGGTTCAAGGCCGCCGCCAACCGCCGCGTACGCCATCCCGCCACCTGCCCCCAGGGCAAGGCTCTGCTCGTGGAGCAGGCCGAGGAGCTGCTGAAGTCCGCCAGCTTCTGGTACGCGCACCTGACCCTCGTCCACGCGCTGACGCTGTGGAGCCTCCCCGACCGCCTGCCGTCCGCCGTGGTGGACGGCAGCGAGGCCACCGCATCGTGGCGCAACACGTCACCGAAGATGCAGGTGGACCGCTGGCTCTCGCTCGCCGACCGGGAGGCCACCACCCCGGCGCGGGTCCCGTCCCGGTCGTCCCGGCGGCGGGCGCGGCAGGAGCGGGCGCGGCTGCACCCGTTCCTCCGGGAAGCCGGCGAGCTGGCCGTGCTGGCGCTGGCGAGCGGGCGCCCGGAGACCTACCTGTGGATCGACGAGACGGGGGTGATCGACAAGGTCGGGTCGCGGCCCTCCGACCCCACGCAGTCGCGGGTGCACCGCCTCTGGATCCCGCCGTCCACGGGCTGGACCGCACTTGACCGCCGCGCCCAGCAACTGGTGGCCGATGTGCGCCTGCTGCTCGACCTGTCGCATCGCGGGGACGAGCCCGAGGATCACGCCCGCTACCTCGAGCGGGCCAACCGCCGGGACCTGCCGTTCTGCCTGACCGGCGACCGGCGGCCGATGCAGCCCGACCTCAGCGTCGCCAAGCCCGGCACGAGCGACCCGGGATCGAGCTGTGCGGACGGCTGCCCGTTCGAGCTGTGCCCCTACCCGCCACGTGGCACGGTGCAGCGCAACGACCTGGGAGAGACCTTCTGCCGCAGGCAGCTCACGATGCTGAGCGACAGGCGCCGCCACCGGGCCGCGTTCTGGCAGCTGCCGACGCGCCGGGACGTGATCCGACAGGAACGGATCGGATGGCGGAGTCGCAGGGTGGAGAACCTCCGGTGGTTCTGGAAGGAGATGGCCAACCGCCGCACGGTGCCCCGCCCTGGCGCCAAGTCGCGCTGACCGGCACCCGGAAACACCGGCCCTCGCCGGAGCTCCGGGTGGTCAGCCCGCCGCCGTGGCGGTCAGGTCCGCCACGATCGCGTCGAGTGCCTCGGTCGACAGCTCGCCCGACGCGCGGGTGACGACCTTGCCCTCGGGGTCGATCGCCACGAAGTACGGGTAGGCCGGGAGGCCGGCGGCCTCGGCGGCGGCGTTGTCGGCGTCGACGAGCACCGGGGCGGTCCAGCCCTCGTCGGCCAGCCAGGCGTCCGGCGGGAAGTTCGGGCGGGTCGGATCGATCGCGGTGGAGACCGACACCAGGTCGACCCAGTCCGGCAGGTTGCCCTCGTCGACCCAGTCCTGCACGACCGGCACCTCGCGCTGGCAATGGGGGCACCAGTGGGCCACGAAGACGATCATCTTGGGCCGGCCGTCGGCGGTGATGGTCATCGGCGCGCCGCTCTGGTCGACGCCGGTCAGCGTCGGGAACGCCTGGCCCACCGCCGGGTCGTCGCCGCTGTCGGGCAGGGCGGGGAGCGGTGTGCCCGAGACCTCGACCGTGCCCGTCGTGGCGGCGTCGCTGCCGGCGGCGTCGCCGGCGTCCTGGCCGGTCGCGCCGCCGTCGGTGGCGGTGCCGTCGGTGGCGGTGTCGTCGTCGCCGCCACCACCGGCCACGACGGCGACGATCAGCGCCACGACCACCACCGCGCCCACGACGGCGGCGACGACGATCGAGCTGCGCGAGCGACCGCCGCCGGACCGGGACTGCTGCGGGCGACCGCCACGAGAGCGGTCGGCTCTGGACCCGCGGCCCTTGGCGCGGGTGGCTTGCGGGCGGCGGTCGGTCGGCGGGGTCATGGGGCCTCCTCGGGGAGGACGAGCAGCAGGGCGATGGCGGCGAAGCCGGACAGCGCCATGGTCGGGATGGTCAGGTAGCCGAGCTTCTCCACCCAGATCAGCGAGCACGGGTTGGTCGGGTCACACGACCCCGATTCCAGCGTCGGGTAGCGCTCGACGAGGACGTGCCACGTCGAGATGCCGGCGCCGATGAGGGCCAGGGGAAGCCCGTACCACCGCACCAGCCGGTCGCGCCGGAGCGCGGCGACGATCAGGATCACCGCCAGCGGGTACATGCATATCCGCTGGTACCAGCACAGCCGGCAGGGCGGGAAGTTCGCGACCTCGGAGTAGTAGAGGCTACCGAGGGTGGCCACCGTTGCCACGGCCGCGGCGAGCGGCAGCGCCAGCGGCCGCACGGCGGCCAGGACGCCCTGCGGCCAGGCGGCGTCGCGCCCCGCCAGGCGCACCACGAGCGTCACGGCGACGACCGCCGCGATCGTCTCGGCGAGCACGGCGAGCAGGGCGAGGAACAGGCTGACTTGGTCGGTGGTCATGAGCTCCAGCGGCGGCGGCTCCCGGCCCGCCGTCGCGCCGGACCGTAGGCCGACCGGCCGCGGCATGCGATTCCCGGGGGAACGAAGAAGGCCCGAAGCCCGTCTCAGGACGTGCTCCGGGCCTCTGGGCTGCGGAGAGGGTGGGATTTGAACCCACGGAGGACTTGCGCCCTCACTTCCTTAGCAGGGAAGCACCTTCGGCCACTCGGTCACCTCTCCCCGGTTGAGCGGACGAGCCTAGCGGCCTGTGCCAGACGATGTCTCGTGTTCCGGAAACCCGCGGACCAC
>DASSGC010000134.1:0-3773 GCA_035693765.1 Acidimicrobiales bacterium | reverse complement strand
CGCCGTCGGGCACCCACACCGCCCGCTGGGGCGGCACCATCCAGGTGCCCGCATCCGTCTCGACGGTGAGCACGCCGCTGGTGGCCAGCAGGAGCTGGTGCCACCCGCCGGGCTGGGGGAGCACCACCGTGCCGGGCGGGTGGGTCACGGCGTAGCCCCGGGCCATCGGCTCGCCTGCGTCGTGTCGCATCGGCGACAGTTTCCGCCGCACCGTCGACGGTGCGCCACCCGCGTCCCGCCGTACCGTCGTCCCATGAGCACGACCACACCTCCGGCGGGCCACGTGGCCCACGTCGCCATCAACGCCGACGACGTCGAGCGGGCCCGGCGCTTCTACGGCGCCGTGTTCGGCTGGACGTTCGAGCCGTGGGGCCCGCCCGGCTTCTTCCACATCCGCACCGGGTCGGGCGAGCGGCCGGGACTCGAGGCCGCGCTCCAGGCCCGGCGCGACCTCGTCGGCGGGCGTCCGACCACCGGGTTCGAGTGCACCGTCGCGGTCGACGACGTCGACGCGGTGACGGCCGCGGTGATCGCCGGGGGCGGCACGGTGCTGATGGAGAAGACGACCATCGCTGGAGTTGGCGACCTGGTGTTCTTCGCCGACCCGTCGGGCAACGTGTGCGGCGCGATGCGCTACGACCCCGAGGCCGATTAGCGCCCGTGGCTCAGTCGAAGTCGAACAGGTCGTCGAGGAACGAGCGCTTCTTGCGCTTGCGGTGGTCGCGGTCGTCGTAACGGTCGCGGTCGTCGTACCGGCCCCGGTCGTCGTCGGCGTAGCGGGGCGGGGGCCGCATCTCGTCCTCGAACCGGGGCGGGACGTAGCTCCGTGCACCGCGGCCGGCCTCGGCTGCGGTCGGTGCGAGCGACGCCGCGGCCCGCTCGATGACCTTGTCGAGCTCGCCGCGATCGAGCCACACGCCGCGGCACTGCGGGCAGAAGTCGATCTCGACGCCCTCACGGGACGAGATGGAGAGCGCGACGTCACACACCGGGCACTTCATGCGGCCCGACCCTATCCCCGGTGGTGCCGTTCGGGGCGTGCCGTTCGGGGCGTGCCGTTCCGGTCGTGGGGTTCGGGGCGTGGGGTTCGGGGCGTGGCGGTGTGGCGGACCGGGGGCCGTGGCAGGGTGGGCGGATGTTCACCCGCGGCCGCCCGCCCGACGCCCGCCTGGCCGGGATCCTGGCCGAGGTGCACGGCGCCGACCTCACCTACCCCGAGGTCGGCGCCACCCGCCGTCCCGGCGCGCTGCCGGCCGGCTACCACCACGCCCGGGCGTCGGCCCTGCTCGGCGAGGGCGACGCCGTCTTCGCCGCCGCGGTGGCGGGCGTGCGGGGCTGGCGACTGCACCGCGGGCAGGGGTTCCGGGTCGTGCCCGCGGAGCCGCCGGTCGAGCCCGGCACGGAGGTCGTCGTGGACGCCCCGCTGCCGCTCGGCGTGCATGTGATCGCGGCCTGCCGCGTCGTGTGGACGGTCGACGAGGCCGACCGCTTCGGCTTCGGCTACGGCACGCTGCCGGTCCACCCCGCGGCGGGGGAGGAGGCGTTCGTGGTCGAACGCCTGGCCTCGGGCGCCGTGCAGATCACGGTCACCGCCTTCTCGCGGCCCCGGCACCCGCTGGTCCGTCTCGGCGGCCCGATCGCCCGCTGGCAGCAGCGACAGGCCACCCGGGGCTATGTCACCGCGTTGCAGGCGTTCGTCGCCGGCGAGATCAGCTCAGGCCCATCATCCGGGTGAGGCCGTGGTCGCGGCCGGCGGTGTAGCCGCCGTCGACCGGCAGCGCCGCGCCCGTCACGAACGAGGCATCGGCCGACAGCAGGAACGCCGCCGCCGCGGCCACCTCCTCGGCCCGGCCGTACCGGCGGAGGGCGTGCTCCTCCCGGACGCCGGCGGCCACCTCCTCCATGCCCTCCGTGCCGAGCACGGCGGCCATCATCGGCGTGTCGATGAACCCCGGGCAGATCGCGTTGACCCGGATGCCCGACGGCCCGTAGTCGATGGCCATGTTGCGGGTCAGCAGCACCACGCCGCCCTTGGCCGCGTTGTAGCAGCTACCGCCGGCCGTGCCCTCCAGGCCCTCGATGCTGGCCAGCGTCACGATCGAGCCGCGCTGGCCGCCGGCGTCGGGCGGCTGGTCGACCATCCGGGCGAGCGCGGCCCGGGCCACGACGTAGGTGCCGGTGAGGTTGACCGACACGACCCGGTCCCACTCGTCGCGGTCGAGGAGGTGGACCGGCCCGCCGCCGGCCACGCCTGCGGCGTGGACCACCCCGTCGAGCCGGCCGCCGGCCTCCACGGCGGCCGCCACCGCCGCGGCCACCGCCGTGTCGTCGCGCACGTCCGCGGCGACGAACCGGTACCGCTCCCCGGCGTCGACCTCGGCGTCGACCTCGGCGCCGGTGCCGGCCGTCAGGTCGACCCCGACGACCGTCGCCCCCTCGCCCAGCAGGCGGGTCACGGTCGCCCGGCCGATGCCCGACGCCGCGCCGGTCACCAGCGCCGTCTTCCCCTCGAACCGCATGGCTGAACACTATGATAAAAGTTGTTCAGTGGTGCAGGATCCCCGGTCCACCGGTGCGGAGCAGCGCATCCTCGACGCCGCCGAGCGGTGCATGGCCCGCTACGGCCTGCGGGTGTCGATGCGCGACGTGGCGGCGGAGGCGGGGCTGTCCCGGGGATCGGTGTACCGGTACTACGCCGACCGCGACGCCCTGGTGGCCGCCGTGCTGGAACGCACGGCCGACCGCTTCGTGGCCGCCGCCGCCGCCGACGTCGACACCGGGCGGTCCCTCGCCGACCAGGTGGCGGAGGCGGCCGTGTTCATCCGCCGCCACCTCTCCGACGAGGGCCTGACCCTGCGCCTGCCCGGCGACCGCGAGTCGCTGCTCGCCGCCACCATGAGCGCCGGCAGCCTGCGCCTGGTCGAGCGGTGGGACGCGTTCTGGTTGCCGCGGCTGGCCGCCGCCCGCGACCGCGGCGAGGTCCGGGCCGACCTCGACCACGCCCAGGCGGCCGAGTGGATCGTCCGCCTGATGCTCAGCTTTGCCCTGCTGCCGTCGGTCGCCGTCGACCTCGACGACGCCGACGCGGTGCGCACCTTCGTCCGCAACCACCTGGTCCCCGGGTTCGCCCCCCGACCGCCCGCCCGATCGCCCACCTGACCGACGACCCGAGGAGCACCCCGTGCGGTTCGCCCTGTTCTACGAGATCCCGGTTCCCCGGCCGTGGGGGCCCGACAGCGAGCTGATCGCCTACCGCAACACGCTGGAGCAGGCGGTCGCGGGCGAGCGGTGGGGCTGGGACGCCTTCTGGACCGTCGAGCACCACTTCCTCGAGGAGTACTCGCACTGCTCCAACCCCGAGGTGCTCTACGGCGCGATCGCCGCCCGCACCGAGCGCATCCGGCTCGGCTACGGCGTCCGGCTCATGCCCCAGCCCTACAACCACCCGGTCCGCAGCGCCGAGTCGATCGCCGTCCTCGACCTGATCTCCGGCGGGCGGGTCGAGGTCGGCACCGGCCGGTCGTCGACGCGGGCCGAGCTGGAGGGGTTCGGCATCGACCCCGCCGACACCCGGGCCATGTGGCAGGAGGGCATCGAGCACATGGTCGGCTGCTGGACCGAGGACGAGCACGGCTTCGACGGCCGGTTCTGGCAGATGCCGCCCCGCCGGGTGCTGCCCCGGCCGCTGCAGAGGCCGCACCCCCCGCTGTGGGGCGCCACCTCCAGCGAGGACGGCCACCGCCAGGTCGGCGCCCTCGGTCTCGGCCTGTGCT
>DASSGC010000133.1:0-9654 GCA_035693765.1 Acidimicrobiales bacterium | reverse complement strand
CTGGTGGAGAACGCCCTGGTGTTCTCGCCGCCCGACCAGACCGTCGACATCCGGGGGCGGGCCCGTCCCGACGGCTACACCCTGGCCGTCGTCGACTCCGGCCTCGGCATGCCGGCCACCGACATCGCGGCGGCCAACCGCCGCCTGGCGGGCGCCGAGTCCTTCACCATCGCCCCGTCCCGCTACCTCGGCCACTACGTGGCGGGCAACCTGGCCTCCCGCCACGGCATCGGCGTCCGTCTCGACATCGGCCCGGGCGGCGGCGTCACCGCGACCGTCGACCTCCCGGCCTCGATGTTGACCAACGACGACGACGCCGCCCTGGCCAGCCCCGTCACCGATCCCCACGGCATGCGGGCCCTGCCGGCGGTCAACATGCCGCCCCCGATCGGCCAGGAGGCGCAGACGAGCGGCCAGCTCGCGTGGGAGCCGGCGGCCGACGGCTGGCGGGTCGACGAACCCCCGGTGCCTGCCGCAGCACCGTTCGTGCCGCCGACCCTCGTCCCCCCGCCCCCGCCTGCGATGCCGACCCGCACGCAGAGCGGCCTCGTCAAGCGGGCCCCCCGCAACGGCACCGGCGCGACCACCGCAGCCGAGCAGCTCTCGAGCGACCTCCTCGACACGCTGAGCCGCCACACGGCGAACCTCCACATCGACCAGCCGGCCGGCCTGCCCGACGTGCCGGACGACGCGTCGCGGCCCGGCCTGTGGGGCCGGTCCGGCGCTCCGCTGTCCCGGCCCCGCGTCCCCGAGCCGCCTGCCGACTGGCCCGCCCCGGGCCCCCTCCCCCCGCCGCCGGCGGGCGACTGGCCCGCCCCGGGCCTGACGATGCCCGCGGCCCAGCCCGCCGCCGTCCCCGCCGACCCGTTCGACCCGGATGCCACGCTCGGCGTCCCGGCCGTCGGCGAGGGCGGTGAGACCGCCAGCGGCCTCACCCGCCGGGTCCGGGGCGCGCAGCTCCCCCGCACCCAGCCGCTGAACCTGCGCCGCCCGGAACACGGTCCCGAGCGGGACGACCCGGGACCGGCGGGCGCGGCAGGCCGTGAGGCCCCGGAGCGAACCGCGGAGCAGCGACGCTCGGCCGACGACGTCTACGGCTTCCTCACGGCGTTCACCGCAGGCGTCAAGCGGGGCCTCCACGACGACGGCTGACGCCGCCGACCGGCCGGCACCGGCGTCAGCCCAGCTTGGTGAGGGTGCGCTTCAGGTTCCGGAGGGCCTGGTGGGTGCGCTGTTCGTTCTCGATGAGCGCGAACCGCACGTACCCCTCGCCTCCGGGGCCGAAGCCGACACCCGGCGACAACGCCACCTGCGCCTCCCGCACGAGCATCGACGCGAACTCGACCGAGCCCATCTCGTGGTACGGCTCCGGGATCGGCGCCCAGGCGAACATCGTGCCCCGCGGCCGCGGCACGTCCCACCCCATGCCGTGCAGGCCGTCGATCAGCACGTCGCGCCGGCTCTGGTAGACCGACTGCACCTCACGGGGGAAGTCGACGGCCTCGTTCATCGTCACCGTCGCCGCGATCTGGATGGGCTGGAACGTGCCGTAGTCGAGGTACGACTTCAGCTTGGCCAGCGCCTGGACGACGTCGGCGTTGCCGGCCAGGAACGCCACCCGCCACCCGGCCATGGAGAACGACTTGGTCATGGAGTACAGCTCGACGGCGCACTCCTTGGCCCCCTCGGCCTGGAGGATCGACGGCGGCTCGAAACCGTCGTAGCCCAGCTCGGCGTACGCGTTGTCGTGGACGACGATGATCTCGCGCTCACGGGCGAAGTCGACGACCTGCTGGAAGAACTCGAGGTCGACCGTGGCCGTGGTGGGGTTGTGCGGGAAGCTCAGCACGATCACCCGGGGCTTGGGCCACGAGTACTCGTAGGACTCGTGCACGCGCTCCATGAAGTTGCCGTCGGTCGACATCGGGATCTCGCGAGCCGACGCCCCCGCGAACAGCGGCGCGAAGATGTGGATCGGATACGACGGCGACGGCACCAGCGCAGCGTCGCCCGGTCCCAGCAGCACCCACATCAGGTGCGAGAACCCCTCCTTGGCCCCGATCGTGGTGATGACCTCGCGCTCCGGGTCGAGGTCGACGCCGAACCGGCGCTGGTACAGGGCGGCCAGCGCTTCCCGCAGCTTGGGGATGCCCCGGCTGGCGGAGTAGCGGTGGTTGCGGGTGTTGCGGGCGGCCTCGCACAACTTGGCCACCGCCAGGTCGGGCGAGGGGATGTCGGGATTGCCGAACCCCAGGTCGATGACGTCGATGCCGGCTCGCCGGGCCTCGATCTTCAGACCGTCGATGATCGTGAAGACGTACGGGGGCAACCCGGTGATTCGGCGGAACTCCATGCGCCTACGGTAGCCGGGGCCGCTCTCCGTCCCTGAGCCGGTATCAGCCCGCGCCCGGGCGCCACCCGGGGTGACGGATGCGACACGTGAGGGATTGGCCCCTCCGCGCCCCGTCGGGGATCATCTGGCGGTGACCTCCGAGATCGACGTCGTCATCGAGATTCCCCGTGGCAGCCGCAACAAGTACGAGTTCGACCACGAGGCTCACGTGTTCCGCCTCGACCGGCGGCTGTTCACCGCCATGACGTATCCGGCCGACTACGGCTTCATCCCCGACACGCTGTCCGAGGACGGCGACCCACTCGACGCCCTGGTCCTGCTGGAAGACGCCACGTTCCCGGGGTGCTGGATCACCGCCCGCCCGGTCGGGGTCTTCTGGATGGAGGACGACAAGGGTCCCGACGCCAAGATCCTGTGCGTGCCCGCCGGCGATCCCCGCTGGGAGCAGGTCGAGGACATGGCCGACCTGCCCGCCCACCTGGTCGACGAGATCGAGCACTTCTTCGAGGTCTACAAGGTGCTCGAACCGGACAAGCACTCGAGCGTCCGGGGGTGGGAGGGCCACGGCCCCGCCATCGCCGAGATCGAGGCCTGCCGCAAGCGCGCCGCCGAGGCGCACTGACCGGCCCGCGGCCCCACCCCGCGTCACGGGATCGCGCGGTCAGCCGCCGGCCGCCTCCCGGCCACCCAGGAGGGCGGCGCCGATGGCGCCCGCCCGGTCCCCCAGCTCGGCGCCGACGATCCGCACGTCGGTGCGCTCCGCAGGGGCCATCACCTGCGTCGCGAAGGCCCGACGCACCGGCTCGAGCAGCAGGTCACCCACCTCGATCAGGCCCCCGCCGATCACGATCAGCGAGCTGTCGAGCAGGGTCACGAGGTTGCCCAGCCCGAGCGCCACCCACCACGCCAACGACTCGATCACCGCCAGGGCGCCCTCGTCGCCCTCGGCCGCGGCCCGGGTGACCTGCTCACCCCGCAGCGGCCCGCCTGCCGCCGCCGCCAGCTCCGCCCCGCGTGGGAACCGGCCGTCGGCCACCGCCTGGGCACCGAGCCAGGCCAGCCCGCTGCCCGACGCCAGCCGCTCCCAGCACCCGCGCCGCCCGCACGGGCACGGCGGACCGTGGGGATCGACGATCATGTGGCCCGCCTCGCCGCCGAAGCCGTGCGCGCCCCGCACCAGTTCGCCGTCCGCGACGATGCCGGCCCCGATGCCGGTGCCGAGGGTCACGCACACCGCGTCGCGCGCCCCGCGGGCGGCACCGCCCAGGTGCTCCCCCCACGCCGCGCACGTGGCGTCGTTGTCCACCCGCACGGGCAGCCCCAGGCGGCGGTCGAGCTCCTCGCCGACGCGCACGCCCCGCAGGCCCGGCAGGTTGGGCCCCACGTGCAGGACCCCGGACCGGTCGACCAGCCCCGCGATGCCGACCCCGACGGCGCCGACGGTGCCGTCCCGGCCGGCGGACAGGCGCCGGACGACGTCGGCCATCGCGTCGAGCAGCGCCTCCTGGCCGACCGGGGTCGGCACCCGGACCTCGCCCACGACCCGCGAGGGATCCTCGGGGTCGAGGGCGACGCCGAGCACCTTCGTCCCGCCGACGTCGATCCCCGCCAGCAGGCGACCCACCGGCGCGGTCAATAGCGCAGGAGGGCGCCGATGCGCCCCATGACGTCCAGGTCGGCTTGGCCGACGCAGATCTCGACCTGGCACGACTGGGCCAGGGCCTCCTCGATGACGTCCTCGACCAGGTCCTCGACCTCGACCATCTCGCCGCCGCAGCGCTTGCACCGCCGGCCCATGGCGGCCAGCGTGTCGCACGTCCGGCAGCGCCACCCGGGCGCCGTGAACCCGCGGGAGACGACCAGGGTGTCGACCCGGTGCTCGGTCAGCGCCTCGACCGTGGCGCCGAGTCCGGCCACGCCGCGGCGGCCCGCGGCGGCCGCCTCCCGGAGCCGTGCGACCACCTTCGCCTCGCGGGCGCGCTCGACCTGGCTCTCGATCCGCTGGGCCGCAGCCAGCACCTCGGCGTGCCCGGCGGTCATCGGGACCGACAACCGGCCGACCAGCCGGTCGCGCAGGTACGGGTGCAGCTCTGCCTCGACCTGCCCGGCCAGGTGATCCGGTGCGCCGATCGCGAGGTGCCCGAACGGGTGCTGGCTCCACACCTCGAACGCCACCTGGGCGGCGTTGCGCAGGTGCTGCTGGGTGTGCCGCTCGATGATCTCGGGGTGGTCACCGCCGCGGTCGCGCTCGCCCCGCGTGCCGACGTCCCGGGGCACCGCCTCGAACCGCTCCGACCGCTCCACCAGCTCGCCGAGCTCGAACACGAACATCCGCGCGCGCTGGCGGTCGGCCAGCAGGACCCCGATCGGCTCGTGCTCCCGCAGCACCGACTCCAGCGGGCCGACGGCGGGCACGTCGTTGATCACGACCCGGGTGTGCACGGGCACCGGCAGCTCGATGACGTGCCACAGCCGGTCGGCCGTGCACGAGAAGATGGCGAGGCCGCGCGTGTGCGACCGGTCGAGACCGTCCCGGACGAGCCGGTCGATCCGCTCGAGGTCCGACTGCACCGAAGCGTCACCGTTCGACCGCGCGCGGGCGCCCTTGAGCACCACGTCGACCTCGTGTTGGAGATCCTGGTGGCGGGCCAACCGGCGGCCGTCGACGTCGAGGTAGCACGACGTGATCGGGGCCCCGTGTCCCTTGATCGATGCCAGCTCCCGGATCGCGGCTTCGGTGATGACCGCCACGGCGCCTCCTGCGGGGGGATCGCGGATCGATGGGGTGCCTGCCCCGGCCGGCGGCCGACCGCCGCGGGGCCCGGACACGGGCGATGGTAGGCGACCGGGTGCCACCCCGCGCCCGGACCGCCGCAGCCACCGCGTCTCTGGAACCTGAGCGAGCGGCCTATCCGCTCGGCGTTCAGGCGACCGTGATGCGGGTGACGCGCGGTTCGCCGCCGTCGTCGGCGCCGGGGACGTCGGCCGACCCGGGCGCGGCCCGCCCCGCCCGGCCCGCCCCACCGGCGGCGCGCCGGGCCGCGTCCCCCATCGTCGCCAGCATGCCCGCGAGCGAGCTGAGCGCGTCGGGATCGGCGACGACCTCCTCGGCCACGTCCAGGGCGGCCCGGGCGGCGGCGATCAGCTCGCGCGCGGCGGCCTGGAGGTGCTCCACGCCCTCGCGGGCCCGCTCCTCGGCGCGGGCGCCACCGTCCCCTCCGATCGTGGGATCCATCTCGCTTCCTCCTGGTGGTGTGTCGGCGACCCCGGCCGACGCGGGCGGACCGGCGGCGCGACGCCCGGCGGCGCTACGTCGCGCCCGCCACGACCCTCGCGTCGGCGAACGTCACGGACAGCCGGCCGTGGCGCAGCTCGGCCCCGGCGACCTCGCGGCGCCGCAGCGTGTCCGGCAGCACGATCGCCCGCCGGTAGGGCCCCACCCGGACGAGCAGCTCGTCGCCCGTGCGTCCCAGCTCCAGGTCGTCGTGCTCGGCGAAGGGCAGGTCGACGTCGAGCACCATGGCGTCGTCGCGCCGGTGCACCCGCATCGGCTCGTGGTCACCGAACCGCGCCGTCGGGTCCTCGTCGTCGTAGAGGGCATCGGCCAGCGCCCGCAGCGCGTCGAACCCGACGGGCTCGGCCTGCTGCAGCGGCACCTGCAGCACCGGCACCGGGGCGAACGACCGCTCGATCTCGACGAGGTGCTCGGCCTGCGCCGCCTTCCAGCCGGCGAACCACGGGTCGCACACGTCCCCCGGCAGCAGCCGGTTCGCCACCACCGCGTCCACGTGGTAGCCGAACAGCGAGAGGTACGTGTACGTGCGGCGGGCCTCCGCGATCACCACCCGTTCGGGGTTGACCACCAGCCGCACGCTCGTCCGGCGGCCGTCGGTCAGGAGCCCCCGCACACCGTCGAGCCGGTCGTACAGGTGCTGCGTGGCGGCGAAGACCTCGTCGCCCGCCACCGGAAGCGTCGTCACCCGGGCGAGCAGCGGTGACACCAACTTGTTGACCTGCCGTCCGAGGGGGAAGACGCGGTCCATGTACCGGCTGAGCACGTCGGGCAGCGACAGCAGCCTGATCGTCTCGGCCGTGGGCGCGCAGTCGACCACCACCACGTCCCAGTCGCCGGTGGACGCGTGGGTCCGGATGTCGCTCAGGGCGAAGATCTCGTCCAGCCCGGGCACGACCGTCAGCTCCTCGGCCTCGAGCCCCTCGACGCCGGCCCAGCGGAAGACGTCGAGCAGGTAGCGCTGGATGTCCTCCCACGCCTCCTCCATGCGCTCCTGGGCGTCGAGCTGCTGGCCCCACAGGCCCGCCGCGATCGGGGCGACCAGCGGCCCGAGCGCGACGTCGAGGGCGTCGCCGAGCGAGTGGGCGGGGTCGGTCGACAGCACGAGGGTGCGCAGCCCGGCGTCGGCACACCGCAGCGCGGTCGCCGCCGACGCGGTCGTCTTGCCCACACCGCCCTTGCCCGTGAACAGCAGGATGCGGGTGGGCGATCCGCTTCCGGTCGGTGCCCCAGCCGTCGCCATCAGCGTTCGAGGTGGACCCGCAGGTCGCGCAGCGCGGTGGCCACGATGCGGGCCTCCGCCCGCCGCTTGACGAACCCGGGGAGCGGGACCACGAGATCGACCACGAGGTGGTAGGTCACCTCGGTGCGGTCCGGGTCGCCGTCGACCGGCGCCAGCTCGTAGGAGCCGTCGAGCTGGCGCGTGATGTCGCCCTCGACGAGCCGCCAGGCGAGCACGTCGGGTGCCTTGCCGTAGTCGTACCGCAGCGTGTAGCTCGTGCTGCGCCCCATCGCCGCGGCCCGGAACGCCACGTCGCGGGCCCGCCCCTCGTCGTCGCGGTCGATCACGGTCACCGACTTCAGGTCGCGGGCCCACGTCATGTAGGCGTCGAAGTCGGTCAGGACCTCCCAGATGCGCTGGGGCGACGCATCGATCACGATGTGCTGCGTCGCCTGGTCAGCCATCTCGCCGAGTCCCTTCCCGCGGTCACGAATGGGTCCCGGCGCACGTTAGTGCGCCCGCCCACGCCCGTCGGTCGCCCCGGCTCAGCCGGCCACGCCGCCGGCCCCGTCGCCGGAGCCGTCGCCGGACCCGTCCCCCCGTGCACCACTGGCACCCCGCTCGGCCCGGGCCTCGCCGGTGCCGTCCCCGTCGCCGGTCAGGGGCGGGAAGGTCCCATGGCGGGCGCCCCACAGGGCCATGCACCCGAGGCCGAACATGGGCGCCAGCACCGCGAAGGCCAGGGCCGTGAACGGCCGGACGGCGGCGACCGCCACCCCGACCACCACCTGCACGGCGAACGCCGACCGCAGGGGACGCGCCGCCCGCGCGGGCGCGGCACCCCCGGCGAGGAGGAACACGCCCGCCATCGTGACCTGGTCGAAGCGGCTCCGGCCGATCGCGACCGCGTAGGCCCACAGGAACGCCCCGCAGCCCGCGGCGAACAGCACCAGGTCGACGGGCACCGACACCACGGCGAGCGGATCGGGCAGCGCGGCGGCGGCCAGCGAGACCACGGTGAACACCGCCGTCCCCCACAGGGCGGCAGCGATGATGCGCCGCCCCGGCACAGGGCTGTCCGGGCTCACCACCGGCCCAGGACGTCCCCGAGGCGGGCGGCCAGCACGTCATAGCCGAACTCCCCGGCCGCCCGACGGCGGGCGGCGGCACCCATCGCCGCCCGGCGGTCGGGGTCGTCCAGCAGGGGCGCCAGCGCGGCCGCCACGGCGGCGGGATCGCCGGGTGCGCCGACCACCACGCCGGTCTCGCCGTCGGCGACCGCCTCGGCCGCTCCCCCGCTGTCGCCGGCCACCTGGGGCACGCCGCACGCCGCCGCCTCCAGGAACACGATCCCGAACCCCTCCTGCTCCAGCCCGCCCCACCGCTTGCGGCACAGCATGGCGTACACGTCGGCGGCCCCGTACAGCCCGGGGAGGTCGTCCTCGGGCACGCGCCCGAGCAGCCGCACGGGCGCACCTGCCCGCCCGATCAACCGCTCCAGGCGGCCGCGGTCCCGTCCCGCGCCGCCGATGGCGACCACCAGGTCGGGCCGGTCCGGGGCGAGCCGGGCGGCGGCGGCGATCAGCGCGTCCATCCCCTTGCGGGGCACCAGCCGGCTCAGGCTCACCACCACCCGGCCGTCGGCCGGCAGGTCGAACAGGGCCCGGGCCTTCGCCCGCGCCTCGTCGTCGAGCGGCCGGAAGCGGTCGGGGTCGACCCCCGGCGGCACGATCGTGACCGGCAGCGGGCGGCCCGCCGCCCGGGTGCCCTCGGCGGCCGGGTAGCCCCCGGCGGCGGCGATCTCGGCCGCCCCCCGCAGCACCCTCGCCAGCAGCGCCCGCGCCCCGGGCACCCGCCCGGGCACCGTCACCTCGGCGCCGTGCAGCACGAGCCCGTAGGGCCGCGTCAGGCGCGGGCCGAGCAGGCCCAGCGGCAACGCCGGGTCGAGCATCACCAGCTTGGCGCCCGTCTCGGCGGCCAGCGCCTCGATCCGCCGGGCGAGCGACGGGGTCGGCAGCAGCACCTTCTCCTCGGTCCGCACGACGCGGAAGGGCTGCTCGGCGTCCCAGGCGGCGTCGCCCGCGTACGGCGTCGTGAGGACCGTGAAGCTCGCCGGATCGAGCCGGCGCCACAGCTCCCACAGGTAGGACTGGATGCCGCCCATCTTGGGGGGGAAGTCGTTGGTGACCAGCAGGTGGGACATCGGGCGATACTGCTCCTCGCCGGGGGCCTAGCGCCGCTCGACCGGCGCGGCCAGTTCGTCCTGCACGAGCGGGTGCGCGCTCGTGGCCACGCCGGACGCAGCCACGAGGTCGTCGCGGCCGAGCCTACGGGCCGCCCACACCGCGTGTGCCTGCACGAGCGGGTCGCCGGCCGCCAGGGCCGCCCGCACCGCACCGGCCACCCGGGCGTCACCGGGGTCGGCCACGTTGCCCAGCACGACGAGCGCATTGCGGCGCAGGTAGCGGGCCTCGCGGTGCGGCACGTACCAGCGACCGTGCCGGTCGAGCAGCTCGTCGTCCGCTGCCGCCAGCAGGTCGAGCACGCCGACGGTCGCCTCGGCCGCCGCCTCGGCCGGCGGGGCGCCCGCCCGCCCGGCGCGGCGGTTCGGGGGGCACACCTCCTGGCAGTCGTCACAACCGTAGAGGCGGTCGCCCAGGGCGACGCGCTGCTCGCGCGGGAACGCGCCGCCGACCTGCAGCAGCCAGGCCAGGCAGCGGCGGGCGTCGACCACCCCGGGGCCCACGATCGCACCGGTGGGGCAACCGTCGAGGCAGCGGGTGCAAC
>DASSGC010000132.1:0-7177 GCA_035693765.1 Acidimicrobiales bacterium | reverse complement strand
AGGCCCGCCCGGGCGACGACGACCGCACCCGCACCCTGCGAGGCCTGCTGCTCCAGGCCGCGGCCCTGCTGGCCGAGGACGAGGCCGCGGTGGAGCGGGCCGGAGCCCTGCTCGAGCAGTTCCTGGCCGACGCGCCCAGCCTCGATCCCAGCCTGGCATCACCGGCGCTGCTGGTGATGGCCACGCTCGGCGACACGGCGCTGCACGACCGGCTGACCGAGCGCTTCCGCGCCGACGACAACCCGCAGGACCGGGAGCGGCTGCTGCTGGCCCTGTCGCGGTTCCGCGACGCCGAGTGCCTGGGCCGCACGCTGGCGCTCAGCCTGTCGGGCGACGTCCGCACCCAGGACGCGCCCTACCTGTTGCGGGAGACCCTGACCAACCGCGACAACGGGGCCGACGCCTGGGCGTTCGTGTCGTCCAACTGGGAGGAGATCGAGCGCCGGTTCCCGGCCAACAGCCTGTCCCGCCTGGTCTCCGGCGTGCGCCAGATCCGCGACCCGGCCCTGGCCCTGCAGGTCGCCGCCTTCCTGGCGGCCCACCCGATCCCCCAGGGCGGCCTCCAGGTGCGCCAGCACGTGGAGCGCATGGCGGTCACCGTCGCCCTCGCCGAGCGGGAGTCCGCCCGGCTGGCCGCGGCGCTGGTGGCCTGACCGGCGGGCTTGCGCTCACCGTGGTCTGGCGGCGACCATCTGTCGGCTCGCCGGCGGTAGCTGAGGTCGCCGGCGCACCCGACACATGCACCATCCGCCGCTCCAGATCCCCCGCCTGCGCGCCATAGCGCGCCACGCCGTCCCCAACCTGGTCGAGGGGAGCCTGATCCCGCTCGCCGTCTTCTACGCGGCCCTCGCCCTGATCGGCGTGTGGGGTGCCCTGCTCGCCAGCCTCGCCTGGTCGTACGGGGCGATCGCCCGCCGGTTGATCACCCGCCGTCCCGTACCCGGGCTGCTGCTGCTGGGGGTGGCGGGGCTCACGGCGCGCACGGCCGTGGCGGCGCTGTCCGGCAGCGTCTTCGTGTACTTCCTCCAGCCGACGCTGACCACCGTGGCCGTGGCGGGCGTGTTCCTCCTGTCGGTGCCCGCCGGGCGCCCGCTCGCCCAACGCCTGGCCGGCGACTTCTGCCCCCTGCCCGAGGCCTTCGCCGCCAGCCCCGCGGTCCGCGCCTTCTTCGCCCGCATCACCGTCCTGTGGGCGCTTGTCCAGCTCGTCAACGCCGCCCTGGGCCTGTGGCTGCTCGTCACCCAGCCGGTCGGCACCTACGTCGCCACCCGGGCCGCGACCTCCTGGCTGCTGACGGGGGCGGGCATCCTCGCCTCCACCCTCCACTTCCGGCGGTCGATGCGCCACCACGGCATCGCCATCCACTGGACGCCGACCGTTGCCGCGTGACACCCGCCCGCTGACGCTCCACACCGCGGACGGCCTCGCGCTCGCCGCGGACGCCTGGCTCGCGCCCGGGCCGCCCGACGCGGCGGTCGTGCTGGTCCACGGCTTCACGGCCCACCGGCGCGACCCCTCGGTCGTGGCGATGGCCCACGAGCTGCGGGCGGCCGGTCATGCCGTGATCGTCTACGACATGCGGGGCCACGGTGAGTCCGAGGGTCTCTGCACCCTCGGCGACCGGGAAGCGCTCGACGTCGCGGCGGCCGCGGCCGCGGCCCGGGACCTCGCGCCCCGGGTCGTGCTGGTGGGTGCGTCCCTGGGCGCGGTGGCGGTGCTCCGCCACGCGGTCGCCGACCCCGACCTGGCGGGTGTGGTCACGGTCAGCTCACCGGCGCAGTGGCGCCTGCGGACGCCCCGCACCGTGCTCGCCGCGGGGCTCACCCGCACCGGTGTGGGCCGCCGCCTGGCGCGGCGGCTCGGCGTGCGCCTCGACCGCACCTGGCGCTGGAGCGAGCCGCCCGACCGCCTGGCCGCCCGCCTCGGCGCGCCCCTGGCCGTCGTCCACGGGACGGCCGACCGCTTCATGCCCGCCGACGAGGCGGCCCTGCTCCACGCCGCCGGCGGGGGTGCGGGCGGGCACGGCGGCCGGCGCCGCCTCGACCTCGTGCCCGACATGGGGCACGCGTTCTGCACCCGGGGGCACGAGGCCGTGGCCGCGGCCGTCGACTGGTGCCTGGACCAGCCCGGCTCGGCGGCTCAGCGGTCCCAGGGAGCGGTGTCGCCCATCTTCCCGTAGTACCGGCCGACTACCCGCAGCGACGCCGCGGAAGCGGCCAACTCACACGAGCGACAGCACCAGGAGGATCTGGGCCAGGTGGTACGTCACCATCACGGCCGTGTCGCCCCACGGCCGGCGTTCCACGAACCGGTTCCAGCCGATCAGCGCGTCGGAGACGTAGAACAGCCCCGCCCCGGCGATGACGAGCAGCCGTCCGGTGCCGGCCGCGACCACCAGCATCGCCGAGATGACCGCCATGTAGACCATGACGGGGGGTCCCAGGGCCGGCTCGGTCCGCCGGGCGCCCGCCACGAGCGGCAGGCCCACCAGCGCGACCGCGGCCCCCACCGCGAGCAGGCCCGCCAGCAGCCCGGCGGGGTGCACGCCGTCGATCAGCAGGCCCACCACGTAGGCGACGTGCGCCCCGAGGAACGCCGCCAGGCCCCCGACGAACAGGTCGCTCGGCAGCATCAGCAGCACGTCGCCCAGCAGCGACAGCACCAGCGCCGCCACGAACCAACCGCGGACCGTCGGGTCGCGGGGGTCGAGCGCCAGCGCCACCCCGGTGAGGGCCACCAGCGTCAGGGGCTTGCACAGGTACTCCACCCGCTGGTTGTCGTGGCGCACCGCGAGCCAGTCGGTCACGGCCGCGGCGAGCGTGATGGCCAGCAGCAGGAAGGCGGCCCCGGTCACGCAGCGTCGCCCTCGGCCGCGGCCAGGGCTTCGTCCCAGGTCGACCCCCGCTCGACCAGGCGCCGGTAGGTGACGAGCAGGCGGGGCCGGTTCATCGCCAGCGCCCCCACCAGGCGGTCGCCCCGCCGGTAGAGGGCCACGAACCGCCGGTCGCCCACCGTCCCGTCGACCACGCGGACCTCCTCGGCGCCGGACGAGCGCCCGGCGAGCTGGATCTTGCGGTCGTACTGGTCGGACCAGAACCACGGCACGGGGTCGTACGGCTCGCCGGGCCCGCCCGCCAGGTCGTCCAGCAGCCGCCGGGCCGCGTGTGCACCCATGGTGATGGCGTTGTCCCAGTGCTCGACCCGCATCAGCTCGCCGAAGCGGTGGCTCGGCCAGCGCGCCACGTCGCCTGCGGCCACGATCCCGGGGGCCACCCGGGTGGTGGCGTCGCACACGACGCCGTCGTCGAGGGCGAGGCCCGAGCGCTCCAGCCAGGCCGTGTTGGGGGTGACGCCGATGCCGACCACGACCAGGTCGGCGGCGACGGCCGAGCCGTCGGCCAGCCGCACCCGCTCGACCCGCTCGCCGCCCTCGAACCCCGCCACCCCGGTGCCCAGCCGCACGGCCACGCCTTGGTCGCGATGCAGATCGCCCATGGCCGCGCCCATCTCGTTGCCCAGGGCGCGCCCCAGCGGGACCGGCAGCGCCTCCAGCACCGTCACGTCGCAGCCGCGGCCGCGGCAGGTGGCGGCCACCTCCGATCCGATGAAGCCGGCCCCGACCACCACCACCCGGTGGGCGCCGGCATCGAGGTCGTCCCGGATGGCGAAGCAGTCCTCCAGCGTCCGCAAGGTGTGCACGCCGGCGAGCGTGCCGGTGCCGGGCAGCTCCCGGGGTCGGGACCCGGTGGCGATCACCAGCCCGTCGTAGGGCAGGGGCTCGTCACCGGCCAGGATCAGCCGCCGGCCGGCGACGTCGAGCGCGGCGGCGCGGGTGCCCAGGCGCCAGTCGAGGTCCAGCCCGTCGAGGCCGCCCTCGCTCGCGACCGTGAGCTCGATGCGGTCGGTGCCCCACGCACCGGCCAGCACCTGCTTCGACAGCGGGGGCCGGTCGTAGGGCAGGTGGGGTTCGTCGCCGACCACCGTGACGGGGCCCGTGTGACCCTGGTTCCGCAGCTCCTCGGCGGCCCGGAGGCCGGCCAGGGACGCGCCGACGACGACGATCGCCGGCGATGCCGCCGTCACTCGTCGACGATGGAGATGGCCGCCTTGGGGCAGCGGCGGACGGCCTCCTCGACCCTCGGGCGCAGGTCCTCCGGGGGCGTCTCGTCGAGGATGTAGAGGAAGTCGTCGTCACGCACCTCGAACACCTGGGGCGCCGCCTCCATGCACAGGGCGTTGCTCTCACACAGATCGAAGTCGACTACCACGCGATAGGCCATAGGACCCGCTCCCCTTTGGTCAGGGCTGAACTGAACAGCGCGGGCCAACCTAGTGCCGATAGCTTCTGCGCAGCATGGTCGCCCCCGACGACATGAGCCTGCGCGACGCCCGCCGGGTGGCGCTCGCCGCCCAGGGCTTCGCCGACCCCCGGCCCCGGGGCCGGGTCGACCGCCGCCACTTCCGCCGGGTCCTCGACCGGCTGGCCACGGTGCAGATCGACTCGGTCAACGTCATCACCCGCAGCCACGAGCTGGTCTTCTTCTCCCGCCTCGGGCCTTACGACCGCGACGCGCTCACCCGCTGGCTGTGGGAGAGCCGCGAGGTGTTCGAGTACTGGGGCCACGAGGCCTCGCTCCACCCGGTCGAGCGCTACCCGCTGCTGCGGTGGCGGATGGCCGGCGGCCACGCCTGGGGCGGCGTCCGGCGGAGCGTGCGGGACAACCCCGACCTCGTGACCGCCGCCCTGGCCGAGATCGCCGCCAGGGGCCCCATCCCCATCGGCGAGATGGAGGTCAACCGGCGGGCGCCCCGCAAGGAGGGCCACTGGTGGGGCTGGGGCGACGGCAAGCGCGTGGTCGAGCACCTCTTCTACAACGGCGACGTCACCGCGGTGCGCCGCAACGGGTTCACCCGCTGGTACATGCTCCCCGAGCAGTGGCTGCCGGCCGAGGTGCTGGCCACGCCCCCGCCATCCGAGGACGACGCCCGCCGGTCGCTGCTCATGGTCGCGGCCGCCGCCCACGGCGTCGGCACCGCCCGCGACCTCGCCGACTACTACCGGCTCAACGTGCCGGCGGCGCGGCCCCTGCTCGACGACCTCGCCGCCGAGGGTGCGTTGCTCCCCGTCCGGGTCGAGGGCTGGAAGGACCCGGCCTACCTGCACCCGGAGGCCCGGATCCCGCGCCGGCGGCTGGGGGCCCGGGCGCTGCTGTCGCCGTTCGACTCGCTCATCTGGGAGCGCGGCCGGGCCGAGCGGCTGTTCGCCTTCCCCTATCGCATCGAGATCTACGTCCCGGCGGCCAAGCGGGTGCACGGCTACTACGTGATGCCGTTCCTGCTCGGCGAGCACCTGGTGGCCCGGGTCGACCTCAAGGCCGACCGCCAGGCAGGGCTGCTGCGGGTGCGCGCGGCCTGGTCCGAACCCGACACCGAGCACGAGCGCGACCGGGTCGTGGCCGAGCTGGCCGCCGAGCTGGCGGCGATGGGCGGCTGGCTCGGGCTCGCCGCGGTGGCGGTCGAACCGCGCGGCGACCTGGCCGCCGATCTGGCTCAGGCCGTCGAGCCGGCGTTCGCGACCACGGTCTGAGGCTTCGCCCGGCGGGGTACGCCCAGCGGCATGGCACTCATCCTCTGGCTCATCGCCGCCGCCCTCGTCATCTTCGGCATCGTCCGGCTCGTGCGTGGCGAGGTGCTGCTCGGCCTCGTCCTGATCGTGGTCGGCCTCCTCGTCGGCCCCGGCGGCTACTCCATCGTCGGCGCGCTGACACCCTGAGCGAGGCCGCGTTCGACCGTGCTCGCTGAAGGGGAGCACCCGGCAACGGGGCCGGGCGCTCCCCTTCAGCGCGTGCGCGTGCCGGTCAGGCGGTCAACCCGCCACCGCGGCGGCGGCGTTGACGATGCCCTCGCCGAAGAACCCGTTGTCCGCCGTGGTGCCGGTGCACGTGGCGTTCCAGGACGGCGGGCGGCCCTCGTCGGTGTAGTCGTCGACACCGCCGGGCGGGCAGGCCGTGTCGGTCGCGGTGGTCTCGATGATCGACAGCACGGTGTCGGGGTCGAGCGAGAACCCGCGGTGGCGGTTGCCGTCACCGTGGGCCTGGATCACCAGGGCGGCGACGCCCGCCACGTGCGGGCCGGCCATCGACGTGCCCTGCAGGTAGACGTAGACGCCGCACGTGTCGCCCCGGCGGTCGCAGCTCTTGTGCGCGAAGGCCGAGAGCGGGTTGCCGGCCGCGTCCACCAGCCCTTCCTCGATGGCGACGGCCAGCGGGTAGCTGGACAGCACCCGGTTGGCCGGCAGGTTGAACTGCGGCGTGCCGAAGAAGTCGCGGGCGTAGCCACCGGGGGCGGCCACCTCGATGACGCCGTCGCCGTAGTTGGAGTAGTCGGCCTTGGTGCCACCCGGGCCGGTGGACGACACGGTGATGACGTGCTCGCCCTCGGCGGGCAGGTCGAGGCAGTCGTTGGTGACCACTCGCTCGACCTCGGTGCCCAGCGGGTAGTCGGGGCTGGTGGCGTCCGCGCGGGTGGGCGCGGCGAGGTCGGTGGCGGCGTTGCCGGCCGAGCCGACCAGCGTGACGCCGTGGTCGTGGGCGTAGTCGAGCGCAGCGCCGATGGTCTGGCGGGTGAACGCCTGCTCGGCCAGCTCCTCCGGGGTGACCGGGCCCGAGACGTAGTCGTCGGCCGAGTCGCAGTTGTACATCCACGGGTCGGTGTAGAAGCTCATGTTGACCACGTCGAGCCCGGCGTCGCCGGCGTAGGTGAGGGCGGCGACCGTCTCGTAGAGGAAGAAGAAGCCGGAGTCCTGGCCGGCCCGGACGTTCACGATCGTGGCATCGGGGGCGACGCCGGTCGTGCCGATGCCGTTGCGGGCGCCGGCGGCGATGCCGGCCACGTGGGTGCCGTGGCCCCCCTGGTCGACGTCGGCCGGGTCGATGCACGTCGGCACCTCGCACGGGCCGTCGATCGCGGGGATGTCCATCGTGAAGTTGCGCGAGAGGCCCGCGTCGAAGTGGGGGGCGACGTCGGGGTGCGAGGCGTCGACGCCGGTGTCGATGATCCCGATGGTCACGCCCTTGCCCGTCGCGGTGGCGTGCGCCCCGGCGGGCGTGGCCCCGATCTGGGCCATGTCCCACTGCAGCCCGGCGAGCGGCTCCACCCGGCCTCGACCGCGGGCCGG
>DASSGC010000131.1:0-2092 GCA_035693765.1 Acidimicrobiales bacterium | reverse complement strand
GTCGGCCGGCCTGCCCAAGGCGCTGAGCGAGGAGGAGGTCGCCGCGCTGCTGGGCGCCGTGGTGGGCGACGAGCCTGCGGCCCGGCGCGACCGGGCCATCCTCGAGGTCCTCTACGGCACGGGTGCCCGCATCTCCGAGCTGGTGGGGCTGCGGCTGGGCGACGTCGACCTGGAGTCGGCGCTGCTCCGCGTGTTCGGCAAGGGGTCCCGGGAGCGGGTCGTGCCGGTGGGGCGCCCCGCGGTGGCCGCGCTGGTGGCGTGGCTGGGGCCCGGCGGGCGGCCGGCGTTCGTCCCCGACCGTTGGGCCCGCCGGGGTGACGCCGACGCGGTGTTCCTCAACCGGCGGGGCGGGCGGCTCACGCGGCAGGGGGCGTGGCTGGTGGTCAGGCGCTGGGGCGGCGAGGTGGGCCTGGCGGGGCGGCTGACCCCGCACGTGCTGCGCCACTCGTGCGCGACCCACATGCTGGACCACGGCGCCGACCTCCGCGCCGTGCAGGAGATGCTGGGCCACGCCTCGCTCAGCACCACGCAGGTGTACACGAAGGTGTCGACGGAGCGGCTGTTCGCCGCGTACCGCGCGGCCCACCCGCGGGCCGCGGGCCAGGGCTGACGCCTACGTCCGGGCGTCATCGCGCCGCCCAACGTCGCCGGCCTCGGGTTTCTTGTACCCTTCCCGTGTGCCCGACCAGACGACGCTCTCCACGCTGCGCGGCCAGCTCGAGCACGAGCGCGCTCGCTTGGCCAACCAGATCGCCGCGCTCCAGGTCGGCCCCGAGTCATCGCTGTCCTACGACGAGAACTTCGCCGACTCCGGCCAGGTCGCCGCCGAGCAGGGCGAGAACAAGGCGCTGCTGAACCAGCTCGGCGAGCAGCTCGAGGAGATCGCGCACGCCCTGGCCAAGATGGACGGTGGCACCTACGGCCGGTGCGAGCGCTGCGGCGAGCCGATCGCGGAGGCCCGGCTCGAGGCCATGCCAGCGACGCGCTTCTGCATCAACCACGCGTGACGCGCCTCGCCACGGGGCGCCACCTCGTCGCGCGGTTCTTCGGCTCCCTGTGGCCCGGCGGCCCCGGGACGGAGGACGGCGCCTGGGCACGCGACGCCCTGCTGCCGGGCGAGGCGTCGCTGTGGCGGCGGATGAGCGGCGCCGACCGCCGGCACGCCGTGGCCGTCGCCCGCCGGACCGGCGCCCACCTCGGCGACCGGGCCACCCGGCCGGTGCTGGCGGCGGCGCTGCTGCACGACGTCGGCAAGGTCGAGAGCCGCCTCGGACCGGTCGGCCGCGCGCTCGTGACGGTGGCCGGGATGGCCGCCGGCCACGACGCCGCCGAGCGGTGGTCGGGGCGGTCCGGGACGGTCGGGCGCGCCGGCCGCTACCTGTGCCACGACCGGATCGGCGCCGAGCTGCTCGCCGCGGCCGGCAGCGACGCGCTGACGGTGGCGTGGGCCCGGGAGCACCACCTCCCGGCCACGCGCTGGACGGTGCCCGCCGCGCTGGGTGAGGCGCTGAAGGCGGCGGACGACGACTGATCCTTCCCCGGCCGCACCCGTCGCCGGAATGCTGGCTGGTGGGTGATGATGACGGGCCAGGACGTGGAGGCCGCAACGGCGCGGCGAGGGGAGAGATCGGTCGATGGCAGGCTTCTCGGCCAGCAGTGGCAGGACGATCGCGGTGGCGGGGATCGCCACCTTCATGGCCGGGTGCTGGGTCGGCATGGGCGCCGAGGGGTCGACCGGCGACGCGTACTGCGTCGTGACGGATGCGACCGCGTGGCAGTACACCGACCACGGGCCGGGCGACATCGTCGACGAGCCGTCGGGCGGCTGCCTGCCGGGCGAGCCGGAGGTGTGCGGCCGCTGGTCGGGCAGCGGCGAGGAGCGCGAGTTCGAGTCGGACCGCTGCCCGGACTAGGAGGCCGAGCGGATAGGGCGCTCGCCACGGCCTACGCGTGGCGATTTGGAGCGGGAGCACCAGCTCGACAGCTCGGCCGACCGGCAATGCAGCACGGTGACCGGCAGCGACGTGACCTATCCGCGCACTCTGTGAGCCGGTGCTCAGCGTGCCGTCTCCGGTGACGGATGTGGTTGACT
>DASSGC010000130.1:0-3738 GCA_035693765.1 Acidimicrobiales bacterium | reverse complement strand
CATCCATCCCAAATCCCCACGCGTAGGCCGTGACGAGCGCCCCATCCGCTCGACCTCAAGGACCTGAACGGATCAGTCACGCCGGCGCGTATCACCGTGCTGCATCGCCGGTCGGCCGAGCTGTCGAGCCGGTGCATCCATCCCAAATCCCCACGCGTAGGCCGTGACGAGCGCCCCATCCGCTCGGCCTCTCACACGCCGGCTTCGCGCAGCTCGCGCTTGAGCTCGTTCACCTCGTCGCGGAGGCGCGCCGCGTACTCGAACCGCAGGTCGGCAGCGGCCTCGTGCATCTCCTCCTCCAGCGTCTGGATGAGGCGACCCAGCTCGGTGGGCGGCACGTTGGCGAGCTCGTCGCGCAGCGCCCTGCCGGCGCCGGGCCGGCCGCGGCGGCGCCCGTCCCCCGGCGTCGGGGCGCCCTCGGCCGGGCGGAGGTGGGCGAGGATGTCGTTGACCGCCTTGCGGATGGTCTGGGGCTCGATGCCGTGCTCGGCGTTGTAGGCGAGCTGGAGCTGGCGGCGCCGCTGCGTCTCGCCGATGGCCCGCCGCATCGAGTCGGTCACCGAGTCCGCGTACATCACCACCTGGCCGTCGACGTTGCGGGCGGCGCGGCCGATGGTCTGGATGAGCGACGTCTCGCTGCGGAGGAAGCCTTCCTTGTCGGCATCGAGGATCGCGACCAGCGACACCTCGGGCAGGTCGAGGCCCTCACGCAGCAGGTTGATGCCGACGAGCACGTCGAACTCGCCCAGGCGGAGCGCCCGCAGGATCTCGATGCGCTCGATGGTGTCGATGTTGGAGTGCAGGTAGCGGACCCGCAGCCCCTGCTCCAGCAGGTAGTCGGAGAGGTCCTCGGCCATCTTCTTGGTGAGCGTGGTGACGAGCACCCGGTGGTCGCGCTCGATGCGCCCGTGGATCTCACCCAGCAGGTCGTCGATCTGGCCCTTGGTCGGTCGCACCACCACCTCGGGGTCGACCAGGCCGGTGGGGCGCACGATCTGCTCCACGACCTGCGACGACACCTCCAGCTCGTACGACGAGGGCGTGGCCGACAGGAACACGACCTGGTTGACGCGCTCCAGGAACTCCTCGAACCGCAGGGGCCGGTTGTCGGCGGCGGACGGCAGCCGGAAGCCGTGCTCGATGAGCTGCTCCTTGCGGCTGCGGTCGCCCTCGTACTGGCCGTGGAGCTGGGGGACGGCCACGTGGCTCTCGTCGATGACCAGCAGGTAGTCGTCGGGGAAGAAGTCGAGCAGCGTGTTGGGCGGCTCGCCCGGGCCGCGACCGTCGATGGGCGCCGAGTAGTTCTCGATGCCGTTGCAGAAGCCGACCTCCTGCATCATCTCCAGGTCGTACTGCGTGCGCATGCGGAGGCGCTGGGCCTCCAGCAGCTTCCCCTGCTCCTCGAACCGCTGCAGCCGGTCGGCCAGCTCGACCTCGATCCGCTCGATCGCCTTCTGCATGCGCTCGGTGCCGGCCACGTAGTGGGTCGCCGGGTAGACCGACAGCTCGTCGAGCGAGCGGATCTGCTCACCGGTGAGCGGGTCGACCACGGTCATGCGCTCGATCTCGTCGCCGAACAGCTCGATGCGGACCGCGGTCTCGTCGTAGGCCGGGTGCAGCTCGATCGTGTCGCCCCTTACCCGGAACTTGCCCCGGGTGAGGTTCATGTCGTTGCGCTCGTACCGCATGTCGACCAGCTTGCGGAGCACCTCCCGCTGGTCGACCTCCTCGCCCTCGCGCAGGTAGAGCAGGTTCTGGCGGTACTCGTCCGGGGCGCCCAGGCCGTAGATGCACGACACCGAGGCGACGACGATCACGTCGCGGCGGGTGAGCAGCGCGGAGGTCGCCGAGTGGCGCAGCCGGTCGATCTCGTCGTTCACCGACGAGTCCTTCTCGATGTAGGTGTCGGACGAGGCGATGTAGGCCTCGGGCTGGTAGTAGTCGTAGTAGCTGACGAAGTACTCGACCCGGTTCTCGGGGAAGAACTCACGGAACTCGTTGGCGAGCTGGGCGGCCAGCGACTTGTTGGGCGCGATCACCAGGGTGGGCTTCTGGACCTGCTCGATCGTCCAGGCGATGGTGGCGCTCTTGCCCGACCCGGTGATGCCGAGCAGCGTCTGGTAGCGCTCGCCGTTGACGATCCCGTCGCTGAGCGCGGCGATGGCCGCCGGCTGGTCGCCCGCCGGCGCGAAGTCGGAGACCATCTTGAACGGCACGTTGATCGGGGCCATCGTCGATCGACTGTACCGGCGGGGTGTGACAACCGAGCCCTGGCCCGGCCCGTGACCGGTGGGTAACCTCGGGGCGAGGCGCAACTCCCAGGTGCGGCGGTCACAGCCCGCCGGTCCCGCCGCCGGCGGGACGACCCGGTGGAATCCCGGGGCCACGCGGCACACCCCGCTCCCCGAGGACGGCACCCGCCCTCCTCACCCTCGTCGCGCTGCCGCGAGCAGCCAACGTGGAGGTAGCCATCGTGTTCACGGGATGCATCCGGGAGATCGGCGCCGTCGTCGACGCCGGCGCCGGCCACCTGCAGGTCGACGCACCCAAGTCCGCCGCCGGCCTGGAGGTCGGCGGCTCCGTCGCGGTGTCCGGCGTGTGCCTGACCGCCGTGGAGGTCACCGCCGAGGGGTTCCGGGCCGAGCTGTCCGACGAGTCGCGCCGCCGGTCGGTGGCCGGCGAGTGGCGGCCGGGCGACCTGCTCAACCTCGAACTGCCCCTGCGCGCCGGTGACCCGCTCGACGGGCACCTGGTGCAGGGCCACGTCGACGCCGTCGGCAAGATCGCCGGCCTCGGCGACGGCGGCAAGATCGCCGGCATCGGCGACGGCGGCAACGTCGCCGGCATGCGTGGCGAGACACCGGGGCACCGGGTCTGGATCCGCCCACCCCGGCGGTTCCTGTCCGAGCTCACGCCCAAGGGGTCGGTGGCCGTCGACGGCGTCAGCCTCACGGTGGCCGAGATCGTGCGCGACCGGTTCGCCGTCGCGCTGGTCCCCGCCACCCTCGAGGCCACGACCCTCGCCCACCTGGAGGACGGCCACCGGGTCAACCTGGAGGCCGACGTCGTGTCGCTCGTCGCCCGCCAGTGGGCGTCGGCCCCGGCCGCAGCCCTGGCCGCCGTGGTCGGCTCGCTGCCCTGGGCCGGGCGCCTGGCGGGCCGGGTCGGCGTCGACAAGGCCGTGGCCCAGATCGCCGCAGGCGGGGGCGTGGTCGTGTGGGACCCCCACCGGGAGGGCGAGGGCGACGTCGTCTTCGCCGGGGCCCGCCTGCGGCCCCAGGCCGTCACCTTCCTGCTCACGCAGGCCTGCGGGCACACGACGGTGCCGTGCGCGCCCGAGGTGCTCGACCGGCTGGAGATCCCACCCCTCCCCGGGGCCGGCGACCGCCAGGGCACCGCGCCCCACGTGCCGGTCGACCTGGCCGAGGGTCGGGGCACCGGCGTGTCGGCCGCCGAGCGGGCCGCCACGGTCCGCCGGCTGGCGCACCCCGACGCCCGGCCGGGCGACTTCCTGCGGCCGGGCCACGTCTTCCCGCTGCGGGCCCGGCCGGGCGGGCTGGCCGAGCGGGCCGGTCACACCGAGGCGGGCGTCGCCCTGTGCCGGGCGGCCGGCCTGGCGCCCGTGGCGGCGGTCTGCGAGGTCATGAACCCCGACGGCCGCATGGCGGGCGAGGCCGACCTCGAACGGTTCGCCCTGCGCTGGGGCCTGCCGATGGTGGGGGTCGACGACCTCGACGT
>DASSGC010000129.1:0-5369 GCA_035693765.1 Acidimicrobiales bacterium | reverse complement strand
GCCTCCTCGCGCTCACCCAGCGTCACAAGGGCGCGCGCCATATCCTCCAGGTAGTTGAGCGTGTGGGGCTGGTCTAGCGAGCCGAGCCAGCGCGCCCGCTTGCCCCGGAGCACCGGCTTCATGAGGTTGTCGCCCACGGTGGTGCCCGTGCCGCGTGGGCCGTAATAGTCGGAGGAGCGGCCGATGGTGCAGGGCAGCCTCCCCTCGCCGTGTGCCCGCAGGATGGCCGCCGCCATCTCGACGCGGACGCGGCCCTTCTCACCCTGCGCCCGCTGGCGTGTCTCCTCGGTCATCGGACCCTCGGGTGGCCCGTACACCTAGTGTCCTGGAAGCCTGATCATGTCGCGAAATCGCCGGCCAGAATCGCCCCTGGCTGCGTCCTCGGCCTCGCATTCGCTGGTGGAGTGCGTCGGCCTGCGTCCTTGCCAGGGCCGATTCTGACTCGGCGCTTTCATCAACGGATCAGCCTTCCAGGACACTAGAGGTTGTCCGCGAATACGAGCTTCGCGCCCGCCTCTCAGACCTGACGCGCCAGCGGCAACAAGGGCTCTCCTCGTGACGATCACCCTCCTGGCAGTCCCCAAGCCCGGTCGCCGGTCGGCCTCGTGTTGCATGGCTGTTGCACGGCGAGCCGGCTACGGGCCCCGGCCATGCGCCCACGCCTCGACGTCCTGGCGCAGCCAGAGCACGCACCGGCCCTTCTCGACGACCGGGGCCGGGACGTCGGCGTAGCGGCCCGGTAGACGCTCACGCCCCGAGGGTTCTCCAGCCCGATCAAGGCGGCAGTCTCGGAGATGTCGGCCAGGTCGTCGCTGTCGATCAGCAAGGCGACGAACCGTAGTCGCCCAACGCGACGGAGCGCGACGGCCGAGCCGCACGTGACGGTGCATGTGTCCGGCCTCGACTACTGCGCCACGGCCGTCACCGACCTGCCCGGCGGCGACGTCGTTACCATCCGCCTCGGCGTCGTGAGCATCCATGAGCCGTTGGACGTGGTTCGCCGGGACGTGGTCGATGTCGAGCGCGCCCTCGAACGCATCGCATCGGAGGCGGGTGCCCGCGGGACGTGCCGGGGCGTCGCGCGGGCTTGCTAACCCATCCACCGCAACCGACAGCGGACAAGGGGGACACCATCATGGTCATCTTCGGGCACCCGGGCGACACCGTGCAGACGGTGAGCCAGGTCTACGCCCACCGGCTGCTGACGACTGGGAGGTTCCCGCCGAGGTGCTCGACTGTCCTACAGTCCGTTGCATCAGCGTTGCACGAGTTCTTGGCCGAGGGGCTCTGAACGGTGCTCCGTGCCTGCTCAGATGGGTTGCGAGTTCCGGAGCGTGGAAGGTTGCTGGGCAACCAGATCCGAGGTGCCGGCCGAGGGCGATGCAGTCCGCCGACCTCGGACACCGGGGTTCCGGCTGAGCGGCGAGGGGCGGGCGGACACCGGCCGCCCGTGCACGCCTACCCTCGGGCTCATGCTGGACCGAGCACGGCAGATGTCCCGTGATGTCGTCACCCAGATGGAGGAGGCGAGGCGGCGCCGGACCGGGAAGCTCATCCTCGAGCTCGACCTCACCGAGCCGCTCGTGGAGGGCGTCCCCCACGATCCCGTGGGCGCGGTGCTCGCTCGGCGCAGGACCCCGTTGCGGCTGGTCGTGGACGGCCTGCGCCGGGCCGGCCGCGACCCCCGGGTCCAGGCCCTGGTGGTCAAGGTCGGCGGACCGCGGTCGCCGCTCGCGCTGAGCCGGGCCCAGCAGCTGCGTGAGGCCGTGGAGCAGTTCCGCGCCCACGGCAAGCTGGCCGTGGCCTGGGCCGAGACCTTCGGCGAGCTCGGCCGGGGCAGTGTCCCCTACTACCTCGCGACCGGGTTCGACCAGGTGTGGCTCCAACCCTCGGGCGACCTGTGCCTGACCGGCGTCGCCGTCCAGGTGCCCTTCCTCCGGGGTGCGCTCGACCGAGCCGGCATCACGCCCCAGCTCGCCCAGCGCCACGAGTACAAGAACGCCGCCAACATCTTCACCGAGCGGGGGTTCACGCCCGCGCACCGGGACGCCACCGAACGCATCGTCGTGTCGATGATGGAGCAGCTCGTGGCCGGGATCGCAATGGGCCGCTCGATCGACCCGAGCGAGGTCCGCGCCGTGGTCGACCGCGCACCGGTGTTCGCCCGGGAGGCGCTCGATGCCGGCCTCGTCGACCGCCTGGGGTACCGCGACGAGGTGTACGCCGCGGTCCGCGAGCGGGCCGGTTCGGACGCCGTCCTGCAGTACGTCGCCAGCTATGGCCGGTCGAAGACGGCCGAGGTGTCGTCGCGCCTCGCCCCGCGATCGCCCAAGCTGGCGCTGGTCCACGTGACCGGGCCCATCCACCTGGGCAGGAGCGGACGCCGACCGCTCGGCGGGGCGACCGCTGGCGCGAACACCGTGTGCGCCGCGCTCCGGTCGGCGACCGAGGCGCGGGACGTCAGGGCGATCGTGCTCCGGGTGGACAGCCCGGGCGGGTCATACGTTGCATCCGATGCCATCTGGCGGCAGGTGGCGCTCACACGGCAGGCGGGCAAGCCCGTCGTGGTCTCCATGGGCGACGTGGCCGCGTCGGGTGGGTACTTCGTGTCGATGGGCGCCGACGTGATCGTCGCCGAACCGGCGACGATCACGGGTTCGATCGGGGTCGTGGGTGGCAAGGGCGTGGTCGACGGGTTGGTCGACCACCTCGGCATCGGCCACGAAGGCGTGGCCGGCGCCCGCCACGGGCTGATGTTCTCGCCTCTCCAGGCGTTCAGCGAGGACGAGTGGGAGCGGCTGAACGCCTGGCTCGACCGGATCTACGACGACTTCACGACCAAGGTCGGCGAAGGTCGCCGCCTGCCCCGGGAGCGCGTCGATGAGATCGCCCGCGGCCGGGTCTGGACGGGCGCCGACGCGAACGAACGGGGGCTCGTCGACGAGTTGGGCGGCCTCGGCGCCGCGCTGGACGTGGCGCGGACACGGGCCGGCCTGCCACCGACCTCCCAGCCCCAGCTGCAGGTCCATCCCCGGGTGCCGCTCGTCGCCCGGCTGCGCGCCGCGCCCTCGAGCGAGGACCCGGCCGCCGCCGGGACCGAGCTGCGATCGGGGGCGTGGGGCAGCTTCGCCGACCTGGCAGCACGGCTCGGCCTGCCGACACACGGACCCCTCACGCTCTCCGGGGACTGGGTCATGACCTGACAACGTCCGCGCTTCCCGCTGGTCGGGACAGGTCGCCGCCACCGTCTCGACGTAGCCGGCCAAGTCGCCACCGACGACAGCGGCCAGGGTGAGCCGACCGACGCGGTGACCAGGACGCTCGGGCCCATGAGCAATACGCGTGGGTCTGTCGGACGCTCCCTTGTCAAGCCGCGATCGGTGGGGGTGCGGGTGCGGCGTCGTTCGTCGGACCACACTCGCCGGATGACGCGGTTGGCGAGGTGGCGTTTGTGGGCGCGGCGGGCTTCGCGTGGGTCTTGCCTTCGGTGATCTTGCGGTCGATGTATGGCTCCTGCGTTGGGGCCTCGCAACTGCTTCGATCCGGACCGTGTCAAGTTCTCGTGGCGGGCGTAGCTCAGCCACCGACGCTGCGGGCTGGCGTGATGGTGCAGGCCGCAGCCATGCGCAACGGGTCACGCACCGTCACAGCGGGAACGGGCGGCCACGACCCTGCCTTGTACCCCCCTGTTGCACCACAACTCGGGACGTCATACCATCCGGAGATAAAGGCTCTAGCTAGAGCAAGCGGCATCGTCCGTTCGATGATGCCGCATTTCTCAATCGTCGAATCGCTCCCCGCCAATAGAGCTTTTCGACACTGCGCTTCGATGCCGGGCGTTTCCCCTGACGCCGGCAGCTACCCGGATCGGACCTCCACCGGCTGGCGATGACGAGCACGACTCGCAGATCACTGGACGGGACACCTCCTGTTCCGCTGGACGCGCTAAGGCGCTCAAAGTTTGACACCTCGGAAAGAACCGGTGACAAATTAGTCGAAGGAGGAGAGATAGCATGGCCGATCAGGATCACCTCAGGTACGGAATGGTGGAGTTGTGGCGTCCTCGGCCGGAGTGGTATGCGCTGCCGCAAAATGAGAAGGAGCACTTCGTCGAGGGCATTAGAGAGAACCTGCAGAATCTCGATAATCTCGGTATTCGGCTCCTGAGCATCTGGTCAACACGTGGGTTCACTGACTGGGACGGGATGGCGTTCTTCGAAGCGCCCGACATGGAAGCGGTGGCGGCGATCTCCCACGGGTCCGAGAGTTTCGACTGGTACCACCACTTCGAAGGCAACAACATCGCCGGAGAGTTCCAGAGCACGGAGGGCTGGGCGGAGCACGTGCTGAAGATGGGGGCGCACAACATCGGTCCGAAGCGCAAGTGAAGCACTACCGATCGACGGACCGCGGTGAGCCCTAGCCGCAGCCCGCACTTGCCCACCGATCCCGGATACTGCCAGGATCGGTGGGCATTTGACCTATCGCCATCCTGAGATTGTCCGCGTACGAGCCGTCGCGCAGGCTACACAACGGAACTTTGGGACCGTGAACACCAAACCTCATAGCAAAGTCAGCGACACTGCGTCCCTAGAGCGTCTCACGGGCGGGTTCGAGTTTGCGGAAGGTCCCGTCTGGAATCCACGCGAGAAGTGCCTCATCTTCAGCGACGTCGTAGGTGATACCCGATACCGCTGGAGCGAAGAGAGCGGCCTCCAAGTCGACAAACGTCCGACGAACAAGGGCAACGGCCTCGCATATGATCCAGACGGCAACTTGATCATCTGCGAGCATGCAACAAGCTCCATCGTGCGAGAACGTCCGGACGGCACGACTGAGACGATCGCGTCTCACTACCGGACTAAGGCGCTCAATTCGCCGAATGACGTGGTAGTGGCTCAGGATGGCGCTCTCTATTTCAGCGATCCGGTGTACGGTCGCTGGCCGGGATTCGGTGTCGAACGCGAGCAAGAGCTCGACGTTCAGGGAGTCTTCAGAGTCCCGGCTGGCGGAGGTGGCATACAACTGGTGGTTGATGACTTCGACCAGCCAAACGGTCTCTGCTTCTCGCCTGATGAGTCGCGGCTATACATAAATGACACCCCCCGCGCCCACATCCGCGTATTCGACGTCTTGCCTAACGGTATGTTGGCAAACGGCCGGATCCTCTTCGAGAACATCGGACACGGTGTGATCGAAGAGGGCGTACCCGATGGCATGAAGTGCGACGAGGATGGCGACCTATACGTGACCGGACCGAAGGGCGTCTGGGTCATCAGCGCCCGGGGCGAGCTGCTCGGCGTCATCGAGGTTCCAGAAAACGTAGGTAACCTCGCTTGGGGTGGGGACAACTGGAAGATGCTGTATCT
>DASSGC010000128.1:0-16910 GCA_035693765.1 Acidimicrobiales bacterium | reverse complement strand
CTCCGGCGACAACGGGGGTGCGACGAGCCGGGGCGTCACGGCCGACGAGATCGTCCTCGCCTACCGCAAGCCCGCCGACACCAACATCTTCGCCCTCCTCGGCCAGCTCGGCGGCGTCGAGATCGACGCTGACAACCAGCGGCTGGCGGACGACGCCCAGGCGGTCGTCGACTACTTCAACGCCAACTTCGAGCTCTACGGCCGGAAGCTCAAGCTCGTCGGCTACGACGGCCACGGCCAGATCATCCCCGAGCTGCAGGGCGCCGGGCAGGACACCGCCACGAGCGACAGCCTGCAGGTGGCCGACGAGATCGGGGCCTTCGCCGACGTCTCGGCGCTGTCCCAGCCGTACGCCGACGCGCTCACCCGCAACCAGGTCATCGCCGTCGGCGCGCCCTACCTCTCCCAGGAGTGGTTCGAGGAGCGGCGGCCCTACGCCTGGAGCACGTTCCCCGACTGCACCGCCGTGGCCGAGAACTCCGCCGCCTACACGAACCGCCGGCTGCTCGGGCGCAACGCCGACCACGCCGGTGACGACGTCGCCGGGCAGCCCCGCACGATCGCGGTCGTCGCCCCCGTCAACCTCGAGTACCAGCAGTGCCTGGACGTCTTCGTCGACGGGCTCGAGGCGGAGGGCAACGAGGTGGCGGACCGGCTCGACTACTCGATCGACATCCGGACGCTGGGAACCTCCGCCGCCAGCATCATCGCCAAGGTCAAGGACGCGGGCATCACCTCGGTGTCGTGCGCCTGCGACGCCATCATGCAGATGACCCTGGCGAAGGAGGCCGAGGCCCAGGACTACCACCCCGAGTGGCTCATCGCCGGCGTCGGCTTCATCGAGACCGACCTGGGCGGCCAGATCGTGGCGAACAACGCCCCCGAGCAGTGGACCCGGTCGTTCGGCGGTAGCCCGTGGGCCGCTCCGCAGCCGCCCGAGACGAGCACGGCGTACGCCGCCTACACGTCGGTGCGCCCCGGGGGCGACCCGTCCGATCTGCTCGACATCATCTACCACCAGGTGCTCACCGTGGCCGTGGGCATCCAGATGGCAGGGCCGAACCTCACGCCGGAGACGTTCGAGGCCGGGCTGGCGGCGTTCCCGCCCGCGATGGGCCAGGCGGGCCTGTGGGACTGGCGCCCCGGCCGGTACACGCCGATCATCGACATCCGCGAGATGTGGTGGGACCCCGAGGCCATCTCGCCGTTCAACGGCAAACCCGGCACGTACCTCGACACCGGCCAACGGTGGCGAGAGGAAGACATCCCCGAGGGCGAGCCGGAGGTGCTCCCGTGAACAGGACCGCGACCGTGCTCGTCGGTGGGCTCGTGGCCGCGGTGGCGGCCGCCACCCAGCTCGCACCCGATCAGGTCCCCGCCGGCGTGGTGCTGCAGGGTGCGCTCTTCGGGTCGGCCACCGGCCTGCTGGCCGTGGGCCTGGTGCTCACGTACCGCACCACTCGGATCATCAACTTCTCCTACGGGGCCATCGGCAGCCTCGGCGGCGGCCTGGCGGCGGCGCTGTCCGAGGGCAAGCAGTGGAACTGGGCCCAGGCGGCCCTCGTGGGCGTGGCGTCGGGCGTCGTCGTCGGCGCCCTGGTCGAGCGCTTCGTCGTCCGCCGGTTCAGCAACGCCCCGCGGCTGGTGCTGACGGTGGCCACGATCGGCCTGGCACAGCTCCTCGGCGGCATCGCGGTCTTCCTGCCGGAGTGGCTCGGATCGCCCACCTCCGTCCCCGACGTCCAGACGGCGCTGACCAACCGCACCATCGAGGTCGCCCCGGTGATCTTCACCGGCAACGACCTGCTGTTGCTGGCCGTGGTGCCGGTCGTGCTGGCGGTGCTCTCGTGGTTCCTGCTCCGCTCGGAGGCGGGCATGGCCGTGCGGGGCATGGCCGAGAACATGGAGCGGGCGCGGCTGCTCGGCATCCCCGTGCGCCAGCTCTCGCTGCTGCTGTGGTCGGTGGTCGGTGGCCTCGCCGCCCTGACGGTCGTGCTCCAGGTGCCGAGCGAGGGCATCGCGCTCAACGCCGCCGCCGGCCCCACGGTGCTGCTGCCCGCCCTGGCGGCGGCGGTGATCGTCGGGATGCGCTCGATGCCCGGTGCGTTCGTCGCCGGCGTGGGGCTGGGCGTGCTCGACCAGCTCGTGCTGTGGAACGTCGACCGGGCCGCCCCCACGCCGGTCGTGCTGCTGGGGGTCATCGTCGTCGCGCTGCTGCTGCAGCGGCGCTCGGGGCACCGGGCCGACGACAGCGGGTCGTCGTGGTCGATGGTGGGCGTCGGGCACGGGCTGCCCCGGGCCTACGCCCGCCTCCGCGAGGTGCGCACCGCGAAGGTGGTGCTCTACGCCCTGCTGGCGGTGGGCATCGTCGCCCTGCCGCTGCTGGGCAGCGAGTCGCAGCTCAACCGCGGCACGGTCACGCTCGCCTACGCGCTCGTCGCGCTGTCGCTCGTGATCCTCACCGGCTGGGGCGGGGTGGTCAGCCTCGGCCAGGTGGCGGTGATGGGCGTCGGTGCGGTGATCACCGCCAACCTCGCCGTCGACCGGGGGATCGACCTGTGGGTGGCCCTCGGCCTCGCGGCCCTGGCCGGCGGCGCGATCGCGCTCGTGCTCGGCCTGCCCGCCCTGCGGGTGTCGGGTGAGTTCCTCGCGGTCACGACGCTGGCCTTCGCCGTGGCCATGGAGCTCTACGTCCTCAACCCGGCCAACTTCGAGTCGCTGCTACCCCCGTCCTACCCGCGTCCCGAGCTGTGGGGCGCCGTCGACCTGGCCGACGAGACGTGGCTCTACGTGTTCGCCCTCTGCATGGTGGCCGCGGCCGTGTACGTCGTCCGCAACCTGCGGGCGGCGCGGGCCGGGCGCAGCATCTCGGCCACCCGCGACAACGAGCGGGGCGCGGCCGCGGCGGGCATCAACACCGTCGAGACCCGGCTGGCGGCCTTCGTGCTGTCGGGCGTCATCGCCGGGGTGGCCGGCGGGCTCCACGCGATCGCCCTGCGGGGTCTCGGCCAGTCCAGCTACCCGTCGGCCACCAGCCTCCTGGTGTTCTCGATGGCCGTCATCGGTGGCGTGTCGTCGGTCGGCGGCACGCTGGCCGGCGTGCTGCTGGTGCAGTGGGCCGGCTACGTGGTCCCCAAGGCCCAGCTCCTGCTGACGGGCGTCGGACTGCTCCTCATCCTGCTGGTGGCGCCGGGTGGCCTCGCCCAGGCGTTCGAGCAGGTGCGCGACCGGTACGTCCGGGCGGTGGCCCGTCGCCACGGCATGGCGCCGGTCGACCACGTCGAGATGGTCGAGCAGGAGGTCGAGCCTGCGCCCGGCCCGGCGATCCGTCGCGACGCGTCCGGTGCGGGGCTCCAGGTCGGGAGCGTGCGGCGGGCCCGGCTCGGCCACGAGCTGTTGACCACCACCGGGGTCGACGCGTCCTACGGCACGCTGCAGGTGCTGTTCGGCCTCGATCTCGACATCGAGCGCAACGAGCTGCTCGCCCTCCTCGGGACCAACGGCGCCGGGAAGTCGACCGTGCTCAAGTCGGTGGCCGGCCTGCTGCCGCCCAGCACCGGTGAGATCATGTTCGACGGGCGTGACATCACCCGCATGCCGGCCGAGGACATCGCCCGGCTCGGGCTGTCGCTGATGCCCGGTGGCCGGGGCGTGTTCCCCACCTTGACGGTGGACGAGAACCTGCGGATGGCGTGCTGGATGCTGCGCCACGACCCCGCGGCCGCGGCCCGGGCGCGCCACGAGGCCGTCACCATGTTCCCGATCCTCGCCCAGCGGCACGACCAGCTCGCCGGCGACCTGTCGGGCGGGGAGCAGCAGCAGCTCTCGCTGGCCATGGCCTTCGTCACCCGGCCCAAGCTGCTGCTCATCGACGAGCTGTCGCTCGGCCTCGCGCCGACCGTCGTCGACCGGCTCGTCGAGAAGGTGCGGGAGATCCACGCCGCCGGCACGACCGTGGTCGTGGTCGAGCAGTCGGTGAACGTGGCCCTCCTGCTGTGCCAGCGGGCCCTCTTCCTGGAGAAGGGCCAGGTGCGGTTCCGGGGCCCGACCGCCGGCCTGCTGGAGCGGCCGGACATCCTGCGGGCGGTGTTCATCGGGGGCGAGACGCACCGCACCGGGGCGCCGGCCGTGCCCCAGACGGTGCCGCCGCCGTGGGAGCGGGCGTCGCGGGGGGTCACGCTCGAGGCGCGTGGCATCACCAAGCGGTTCGGTGGCATCCGGGCGCTCGACGAGGTCCACCTGACCATCCACCCGGCCACCATCGTCGGGCTGATCGGCCACAACGGTGCGGGCAAGACGACGCTGTTCGACGTGCTGACAGGCTTCCTGCCCGCGGACGGGGGCGAGGTCCTGCTCGACGGCGTCGACATCACGACGTGGGCGCCCTACCGCCGCGCCGTGGCCCAGGTGGGCCGCACGTTCCAGGAGGCGCGCCTCTACCCGTCGCTGACGGTCGCCGACGCCATCTCGGTGGCGCTGGAGCGTCACCTCGCCAACCGCGATCCGCTCGCGGCGGCACTGCGGCTGCCGGCCTCGCTGGAGTCGGAGGCGTCGGCCGCCGAGCGGGTCGCCCAGCTCGTCGACCTGCTCGGCCTCGGGCCCTACGCCGAGCGGCCGACCGGCGAGCTGTCGACCGGCATGCGCCGCATCGTCGAGCTGGCCTGCCTGCTGGCGCAGGATCCGGCCGTGGTGCTGTTCGACGAGCCGTCGGCCGGTGTGGCGCAGCGCGAGACCGAGGCGCTCGGGCCGCTGCTGCGCCGCGTGCAGTCCGAGACCGGGTGCTCGATGGTGATCATCGAGCACGACATGGGCCTGCTGTCGTCGCTGTGCGACGGCTTCGTGGCCCTCGAGCAGGGGGCGGTGATCGCCGGCGGCACGCCGGCCCAGGTGCTGTCCGACCACCGCGTCATCACGTCGTACCTCGGGACCAACGAGGACGTGGTCCACCGGTCGGGGGCGCCGCGCGGCTCGTCGTACAGCGCCGGCATGACGTCGTCCTGGTAGCGGCCCCGGGCGCCGCCGGCCCGCCGTCAGTCGGGGTCGGCGTCGGCCGGCGCGTCCTGCTCGGCCTCGCGCCGGGCGTCGAGCTCCTCCAGCTCGTCGTCGAGGTGGGCCAGCGAGGCCACCTCGGTCTCGCCCCGCCGGGCCTCCAGGGCGATCGAGACCAGCACCAGCGTGATGGTGACGGCGAGCAGGATCAGCCGGTTGTCGCCGATCCAGTCGACCACGCCGTCGATGGGGCCCTCGAAGGCCTCGCCGAAGACCCGGACCAGCCACAGCCGGAAGATGGTGCCGGCGATGTTCACCGCGAAGAACGCCCGCAGGGGCATGCCGGCCGCGCCGGCGAAGAGGCAGATGTAGTTGTTGGGCGCGATGAAGATGAGTGGGTAGGCGGCCTTGCCGAAGAAGCGCTCGATCTGGCGCAGCAGGTCGCCCCAGGTCTTGGTCCGCCGCTCCATCCACTGCACGGCGGCGTCGCCGTACCAGTAGCCGAGCAGGAAGAACAGCGGGTCGCTCACCAGGAGACGGACCAGTCCGATGCCGTAGTACGTGACGGGATCGAGGTCGTTGGTGACGAGCGCGAGGTTGCGGGTCCGGGAGGTGAGCGCCAGGAGCCAGGCCGGGTGGGTGTCGACCAGGGTGGGACCCAGGGCGTCGCCGGCGTAGCTCATGATCACGAGGATCACGAGCGGGATGCTGATGAACGTGACCGCCCGCCGGGAGGGCCGGCGGCGCTCGGGTGAGGGCGCGGGCTCGGGCGCGGGCTCGGGCTGGACCGCCATGACGCGCAGCAGCCTAGGCAATGGCGTGGCCGAGTCATACTCGGACACGACGCCCCGCGGACCAGCACGCGCCTAGGCTGCCCATGCGCCGTCAGTGGTCCGATCGATCAGTGGATCGCACCGCCAGGGGTCCACATGGACGATGCGCCAGGTCGGCGGACCGGCCGGCGACCAACCTCAGTGACAGAAGGGGAGACCCGATGCGCGGGCTCATGCAGGACTTTCCGCTCACGCTGCCGCACCTTCACGCTCGCGCCGAGCGTCTGTTCGCCGACAAGGTGGTGGTCACGGTCACCGCGGCCGGCAAGGAGACGATCACCTACGGCGAGTGGGCCGATCGCACCCGCCGCGTCGGCGGGGTGCTCGACACGCTCGGGATCAGCGCCGACGGCAGGGTGGCCACGTTCGGTTGGAACACCGCCCGGCACCTGGAGCTGTACTTCGCCGCGCCCTGCACCAACCGCGTGCTGCACGCGCTCAACATCCGGCTGTTCCCGGAGCAGATGGTGTACGTGGCCAACCACGCCGAGGACGAGGTGGTGTTCATCGACAAGTCCCTCGCCGCGCTGGCGTGGCCGCTGTTCGAGCAGTTCAAGACCGTGCGGCACATCGTGGTCATGGACGACGGCGTCCCGGGCGACGTCCCCGACGCGCCGGCCGGCAAGCAGGTGCACGACTACGAGGCGCTCGTGGCCGAGGCGTCGCCGGTCGCCTTCCGGGTGGAGGACGAGAACCAGGCCGCGTCGATGTGCTACACGAGCGGCACCACGGGCAACCCCAAGGGCGTCGTCTACTCCCACCGGTCGACGTTCCTGCACACGTACGGGGTGCTGACCTCGGGTGGCCTCGGTCCGAACGAGACCGACCGCGTGCTGCCGGTCGTGCCCATGTTCCACGCCAACGCCTGGGGCCTGGCGCATGCCGCGGTGGCGGTCGGCGCCGACCTGGTCATGCCGGGGCCCGACCTGTCGCCCAAGGGCCTCGCCTCGCTCATCGAGTCGGAGCGGGTCACCCTGGCCGCGGGGGTGCCGACCATCTGGATGGGGGTGCTCCCCGAGCTGAAGGGCCGCGACACCTCGGCGTTGCGGGCCATCCCGTGCGGCGGGTCCGCGGTGCCCAAGGCGCTGTCGGAGGCGTACCGGGAGCAGATCGGACTCCCCATCACCCAGGCGTGGGGCATGACCGAGACCTCGCCGGTGGCCTCCGGCGGGCACATCAAGTCGACGCTGGCGGCGGTGCTCGACGACGAGGGCAAGGCCGACCTGCGGACGACGGTCGGCCAGCCGCTGTTCGGCGTCGAGGCCCGCATCGTGCAGCCCGGCTCGCTGGGGGAGCAGCCGTGGGACGGCGAGTCGTCGGGCGAGCTCCAGGTGCGGGGGCCCTGGGTGGCGGCGTCGTACTACGACGACCCCCGCTCGCCGGAGTCGTTCACCGAGGACGGCTGGCTCAAGACGGGCGACGTGGCCACCATCGACCCGCACGGCTACATCCGGCTGCGCGACCGGACGAAGGACGTGATCAAGTCGGGCGGCGAGTGGATCAGCTCGGTCGAGCTGGAGAACGAGATCATGGCCCACCCGGGCGTGGCCGAGGCGGCCGTGATCGGGCTGTCCCATCCCAGGTGGGGCGAGCGCCCGCTCGCCTGCGTGGTGCTGCGGGAGGGCGAGACGGTCACGAAGGAGGAGATCATCTCGTTCCTCGACGGTCGGGTCGCCAAGTGGTGGCTGCCCGACGACGTGGTGTTCGTGTCGGAGATCCCCAAGACCAGCGTCGGCAAGTTCTCGAAGAAGGACCTGCGGACGCAGTTCGACGACTACACGTTCCCGACGGCCTGAGTCACCACCCGGTCAAGGTCAGTATTTTCAGGATTTATTGACCGATGGGTCATTAGCCGCTATCGTCCGCGGCCTGGCCCGCCGCCCGCCGCCAGCGCGTCGGCGCCGAGCAACTGCGCCGCCACCTGATCGCGACCGGGCGCCCGGCCCCAACGTCCGCAGGCGGGGCCGGGCGCCCGGGAGCGCCTCGGTGGCGCGTCAGGTGCACAGCGGCAGGGCGTCGATCGCGGCTGTGGGCGACAGGTAGTGGGCGGCGGCCCAGCCGGACTCCTCGCTCGCCGGGTCGCTCCACCCGGTCGCATCGGCTCGGGCCGCCTGCCCCGCGGGGATCGGCCCGGCCGTGAAGTGCCACGGCGTCCTGACCCAGGTCGTGTCGCCGTAGACCGGCATCCCGTCGGTGACCCGGCAGACCGCGTAGATCTCCTGGCCCTCCGCGGCCAGCGCCCGGCGGTCGCACTCGGAGGCGTCGTTGCAGTCGCGGATCCACAGGCCATCGCCCCCGGGGTCGACGAGGGTGCCCTCGACCCGCACGACGACGCACGGCCTGCCGTCGCAGGTGTGGGCGGGCTCCGAAGGGCGCTCGGTGGTCGCGCCGTCCCGGTCGGGCCCGGCGGCGCCGCCGGACGAGCGTGGGGCGGACGACTCCGCGGGCGACCGTGCGGGCCCGAGCCTTGCCGCCCAGGCGACCAGCACGGCGGCGGCGACGACGGCCACCGCCACCCGGGCGCGGACGGAGATCTCGCCGTCCGACTCGAAGTCGACGCCGAGCCGCCGCCTCCGCCTGCGGTCGTAGCGGACGCGGCCCGTCGTGGCCGCGCCGAACGCCGGGCGCTCGCCCTGCCCGGCCGCGGTGTCGCCCACTCGACGACGACCGGCGGCGCTCAGCACGGCGGCAGCCCCAGCCGGTGCACCTTGTCGCGGGCGAAGTACGTATCGGGGATCCAGCCCCACGCCCCACCCGGTGCGAGGACGAAGAAGAACAGGTCACTCTCGTACGGGTCCGGCCCGAGATCGGGCGGGTCCAGGCCCGACGCGTAGTTCGTCGTCGTGCCCCCGACGCCCCAGCAGCGCGCCAGGAGGGTCTCGCCGTTGTCCACCGCGCCGACCTTCGGCCACGTGGCCCAGTCGTAGCCCGGGGGCGGGAGCGTGGCGTAGATCGGGTTGCCGTCGCAGTTGGCGCCGTAGGAGTTGCAGCCGTTCACCGTCGCCTCCCGCGGCGCCGGGTCCGGCGGCGCCGGGTCCGGCGGGGGCGGGGGCGGTGTGGGCGGGGGCGCTTCGGGCACCGGCGGGGAGTCCGGCTGCGGCACCGGCCCGGGCACGGGTGACGGGCTGGCGCCGACGGGCGGCCCATCGTTCCCGGTTGGTGCTCCCTCGGGCGCGACCGCGACGAGTGGGCCCACGGCCGTTGCGCTCGGCGGTGTGGGACGTGCCGTCGTCGCAGCGCTGCCGCCGCCCGTCCCGGCGTCCGCTGCCGGCGTCGGGGGGACCGGTGCCGGGGCGCGGTCCGGGCCGGTACCGGGTGCAGCCGCGGCGGTCATGGCCGCGCCCGCCGTCCCGTCTTCGGCGTCCGTGGCGGCCGGGCCGGCCTCCGGGCGGGTACGACGCATCCCCCCGGGGGCGGCGGGGTCCGATCGGGTCTCGATGCCGGCGAGGGCGGCGGTCACCGTGGCGGCGACGCAGAGGAGGGCGATGGGCACCGCTCGGCGCGGCCAGCGCCTCCGGGCGGGCGCGTCACCGCGTGCCGGGGCGGGCGGCACCGGGCCGTCGGGGTGGCCGCGGGGGTGGCGGTGCCGCGCGGGTCGTGCCCGCGGCGCGGCCTGGCCGAGTGGCGCCGTCGTGTCGTCGAGCGTCGTGTGGCCGCCGGGTCGGTTGTGCACGTCGCCTCCCCCTGGTGCTGGTGGATGCCAGCATGGACGGCGTCGCACGCCACGGTCTGCGGTCGGTTGTGACCAACTGCCCAGGCGGCGGCGACCGAAGGCCCCGGTGCGGGGCGCCGTGCCCGGACACTTGGGGGGTCGGGACGCCTCAGTGGGCCAACACTGCGTCCGGCTCGCCGCTCCCGAGCCCGAGCACCTCGAGGACGGCGGCGCGCTCGGCGGCGTCGGCGTTGGGTGCGGGGAAGTGCCGGCGGAAGAAGCTCATGAGGTACGGGCGCACCGAGCCGACCCATGCCGCGAGCTCCGGCAGGCCAGGGTTCGGTGGCAGGGCGACGTCGGACGCCCGCAGGTGACTTCGGACGTCCTGCCACACGCGGCGGTGCTTGCCACCCCAGCGCCGGTCCATCTCCGCCCAGTTCAGGCCCAGCATGCGACCGAGGACGAGCCGCCGCACCTGCCGCGACCGCAGCAGCGTCGCGCACAGGGGGACGGGCGCGGGCGAGCCCCCCGCCTCCGGATCCCAGAGCGATCGCCCCGCCGCCGTCTCGGCGACGTAGCGCGCGAGGCGGTCGTCGGCGGCCGCGCCGTACGAGATGGCGCCGAGCACGCCGAGCCGGCTCCGGGCCTCGCTCACGTGGTGGACGTAGGCGGTCGTGCCGGGTGTAAGGGCCAGGATCCCCACCCGGGGGAGGTAGTCGCGGAACAGGGCCATCGCGTCGAGGCCGTCGAACTGGCGCTCGTCCTGAGGGCCGAGCCCGGCCACGTCGATGAGGGCGACCCGGCAGTTCTCGGCATGGAGGAAGTCAAGGAGGTCGCGGGGACGCCGGAGCGAGCGAGTTCCGGCCGGGCCGGTGAAGTGGCTGCTCACCACCACCAGTCCCGCATTGGTGACCACGGCGCACCTCCAGACCGGGGCCCTTGTGGAGGCGGCCTCGCCCGCCTCCTGGTCGTCCAGCGGCCGAAACCCCGTCAAGAGATTGTGGCCGACACGTTGCGTAGTTGTCTACGGAGATGTCAAGATCTGCGCTCGATCGTGACATCGATGACACGGACCCGTGATGCCGCAGAACCAGCAGGACGTCGACTATCCCGGTCTCTGGTCACTCCACGTGCTCGCCTCGGCCGCCCGCGAGGGCGAATCCTGGGACGACATCACCGCACGGCTCGGCATGCGCAGCAAGCACCAGGTGCTGCGCACGGTCCGGCGCCTGGAGCAACGCATCGGCGTCCGTGGCCTGCTCATCGATGCGGGCGACCGGCCGGTGATCCCCCCGCATCACCACCGCTTCGTCGAGGAGATCTCGGCGATGCTCGCCACGTGGGCGATCGCCCGGGACAGGGCGGCCGCCTCCGCCCGGACGTACCTCGTCCGGGTGGACGGCTACTGGTCGCATGTGGAGAACTTCGCTGCCCGGGTGTTCGGAACGTTCCTGCCGCAGGGGCCAGTGGCGGGGGACAGGGTACGGATCGAGCTGGCGCCCGCGTTCGGGCGCGGGCGCGACGAGGGCGGCGCCGGGCTCGTCGACGACCTCCGGCGGGGAAAGGTCGACCTCGTCATCGCCCCGGACGACCGGACCGCCGCAGCCGACAACGGCCACGATGCGGCCGGCGCGGTTATCCGCAGCGTGCCGCTCTACCGGTGGGCGCTGCTCGCTGCGGTACGGCCCGGGCACCCGCTGGCCGGGCGGGAGGCCGGCAGCACGGTCGACGCCGACGATCTCGTCGGGCACGAGCTGCTGGTGTCGCCGCGCGGCCATCGGACCCGCGACCTCCTCGACCTCACGCGTGACGTCGAGCGGCGGTTCGTCATCGCGGCGACGAGCCCCGAGCCCGGGGCGCTCATCGCGCTCGCTCATCACTCCGATCGCGTCGCCGTGGTGGCCTCCGACTCGGCCCTGCTGGTGGGCCCTTGGACGCAGGAGACGGCCGATCCCGGTGCGCTCGCGGCGCTGCCGCGCCACTGGCCCGCGTTGACGGTGGACGGCAAGGTGCTCGGCGGCGGCTACCGGGCCTACTACCGGATCAGCCGGCCGGCGGCCGCAGGCCGGGAGGAACCCGGGCGTGGCACCCATCTGGCGACGATGCTCGACCAGCTCGGGGCGGCGCTGCGGGCGGCTTCGGGAGCCCTCGACGAACGCGTGGCGCCCTGGACGCATCGGATCGAGGACTGCACGCTCGACTACGACTGACTGTGGGCGTTCGGCGTGCATGGTACCAAAATGGTTGTAGCTGCGGTACCAGTCCGGTACCATCCGGCCATGGACCTGAACGTCAAGAACCTCGATCCCGAGGTCGCGGCCCGCCTGGCCGAGCAGGCTGCCGCCGAGGGGCTCAGCCAGCAGGAATGGATCCGCCAGGTGCTGCGCCGCACGGCGGCCCGCCTCTCACCGGCCGAGCTGGTGGCCCAGCGCGCCACGCTCACGCCCATGTCCGACGACGACTTCGCCGCCCTCCGGTTGCAGGCGGCCGGGCGCCGGCGAGCGGCCGCGGAACGGCTCGTTGCACCCGGCCGCGGTCGCTGACGCCGGCGGGCTGCTGGTCCTCGCCGGGCTCCTCGCCGGCGTCGAGCACGAGGTGGACGAGATCCTCGTGCTCGACTCGACGGCGTTGCTGGTCGCCGAGCTCCTGAGCCTGCGGCACGGCGCGGCGCCCCTCCGGGCCCGGGCCGAGTACGGGCTGGTGGGCCGCGTGGTGCGCGAGTGGTTCCCGGTCCGGGCCCTCGCCATCGACGCCGTGCTGGCCGCCGGCGACGACGGCGACGTCGAATCCCACGCCGCCCTGGCCCTGGCCGAGTCGCTGACGGTGCCCGTCGTGACCAAGAACCGCGAGCTCGCCAGCCGCCACGTGCCCGTGCTCGTCTGCTGATTCCCGCGGCGCGGCGCGTGCGCCGAGGGTGCAAGATTGCCGCCCGCCCGGGCGTCGTGAGGGGAGCGACGGCCGGGACCGGAGCGAGAGGGCCGATCGTGGCGACCGGAGCGGAGACCCTCCACACGGTCTTCCGGGAGCGATGGCGGCCGTCCGTACGGCTCGCCACCGTCCTCACCGGCGACCCGGCGTCGGCCGACGCGCTGGAGCGGTCGTCGGCGACCAAGGAGGAGCACAGCCCGGCGCAGCGGGAGCGGACCGCCTTCGTCCCGATCGTCGTGCACCGAGGGCACGCCCGATCGCCGGTCGCTCGAATGGCCGGGTCCGGCCGCACGCTCTTACCCTGGCGTCGTGGCGAACGCCCGCTTCCTGCTCCGGCCCCGCTGGCTGGTGTCGCACCTGCTGGTCGCCCTGCTCGTGGTCGTCATGGTCAACCTCGGCTTCTGGCAGCTCCGGCGCCTGGACGAGAAGCGCGACCACATCGCCCTCGTCGAGTCGCGCCGGGATCAGCCGGTGGCGCCGGTCGGGGAGGTGCTGACGCCGGGCGGGTCGGACGCCGACGTCGACGCCGCCCGCTACCGGCGGGTGACGGCCACCGGGACCTACGACGCCGCGGCCACGGTGACGGTCCGCAACCGCAGCCAGGGAGGCGTGGCCGGCGCGTGGCTGGTGTCGCCGCTGGTCCTCGACTCGGGCGACCGGGTGGCGGTGGTCCGGGGCTTCGTCAGCCTGACGCCCGGCAACGACGTGGTCGACGCGCCGGCGCCGGACGGCGACGTGACCGTCGAGGGCCTGGTGGTCGACCCCGACCGTCTCGACGGGACCGCGCCCAAGGACCTCGCCCCGCTGCTCCGCAGCCGCGACGTGCTGCCCGGCCTCGTCCTGGCCAGCGCCTCGGCGCCCCCCGAGCCCTCGGGCGCGACGGCCGAGGGGGCCGGTCCCGACAGCATCCTGGCCGTGCCCCCGCCGGAGATGACCGAAGGGCCGCACCTCGGCTACGCCGCCCAGTGGTTCATCTTCTCGACCATCGCCGTCGTGGGCTACCCGATCGTGCTGCGCCGGGTGGTGGCCCGGCGGGGCAAGGAGGTCGACGACGACCGCGACGGGCCCGGCGGCCCGGACCTCGACCGCGACCTCGACGAGCTGTCGCGCCAGGGGGGCTGAGCCGTCGGCCGGACCGGCGCTGCGGCCTCGGCGACGCGCCAGCGGATCATCGACGCGGCGTACGCGACGATGTCGCGGGCGAGCATCGCCGACGTCTCCGTCGAGGCGGTGGCCCGCGAGGCGGGCGTGGCCCGGGCGACGGTCTACCGGGTGTTCCCGGGGGGCCGGGACGAGCTGATCGGGGCGGTGGTGGGCTGGGCCGTGAGCGCCTTCTTCGCGGGCCTGGCCGAGGACGTGGGCGACGTGCCCGACGTGGCCACCCTGCTGGAGCGGGGTCTGGTGGCCGGCCGGCGCCGGCTCGACGAGCACGCGGTGCTGCAGCACATTCTGCGGGCCGAGGCCGATCAGATCGTGCCGCCGTTGTACTCGGTCATGCCCGTGGTGCTGGCGGCGCTGCGGGACGTCCTGGCCGGCCGGCTGGCCGGCGAGCCGTTGCGTCCCGGCGTCGACGCGGGCGAGGCCGCCGACCTGCTGGCCCGCATGGCCCTGTCGTTCATCGGCACCCCGGGGAGCTGGGACATGGACGACCCGGCGGCGGTGCGCCGGTTGGTGCGGGGCCAGCTCCTGGCCGGCATCGTCGAGGCGCCGGGCGAGGGGTCCACGAGCCCGCGCCAAGCCTAGACACTGAGACGAATCTGTGCCTACTGTCTCCTCGTGACGCAGGCAGCCGGCATCGTCGACGAGTGGGTCTCGGGCTACCGCGACGCCGACGAGCTGGAGCGTCGCCTGCTCGACGCGGCCCGGCGCTGCATCACCCGCTGGGGCATCCACAAGACCTCCCTGGACGACATCGCCCGCGAGGCCGGCGTCGGGCGGGCCACCGTCTACCGCGCGTTCCCGGGCGGCAAGGAACGGCTGGTCCGGACCGTGCTGTGCCACGAGGCCGGCCGCATCTTCGAGCGCTGCACCGCCGCCCTGCAGGCGTCCGGCACCCTGGAGGACCTCGTCACCGCGGGCCTGGGCGAAGCCCTCACGATCATCCGCGACGACGAGCTGCTGCGCTCGGTCCTCACCCACGAGCCCGAGCTGATCCTGCCCCACTTCGCCTTCCACCAGCTCGACCGGTACCTCGACACGACGACCGAGCTGTGCCGGCCCCACCTCGCCCGCTTCCTGCCCGCCGACGACATCCGCCCCGCCGCCGAGCTGCTGGCCCGCATCTCCCTCACCTTCGGGTTCCGGCCGCCCGCCTGGTTCGACGCCCACGATCCCGACGCCGTCCGCCGGCTGGTGCGCACCTACGTCGTGCCGGCCCTCACGCCCACCCGATCTCACCCCCGCTAGGAGCACCATGTCCACGAACGAAGAGCTGATCGGCCGCGCCGACGTCAACGACCTCCGGGCGATCCTGGCGGTCGCGAACACCGACGTCGACGAGGCCGTCCACAGCGTGGCCGACAACGCCGACGCCATCTTCACCTGGGACTACGAGAAGGGTCGCCGGCCCGCCCTCAACCGCCTCTACGAGAAGGCCAAGGGCGCCCAGTGGAACGGCGAGACCGACCTGCCCTGGGACACCGACGTCGACCAGGAGGCCGTCGTGGTGGCCAACGCGGCGGCCAACATGGGCGGGCTGGCGATGAGCGTCGACGAGTCCGCCGTCGCCGACTCGCCGTTCGCGACGTGGACCGAGAAGGAGTGGATCCAGGTCGGGGTGGAGAGCCAGAACTGGACGCTCAGCCAGTTCATGCACGGCGAGCAGGGCGCCCTCATCTGCACGGCCAAGATCGTCGAGACGGTGCCCTGGATCGACGCCAAGTACTACGCGTCCACCCAGGTCATGGACGAGGCCCGCCACGTCGAGGTGTTCGCCAGGTACCTCGACGACAAGCTGTCGGGCCACTACCCGATCAACGCCCACCTCAAGCTGCTGCTCGACGACATCGTCAACGACAGCCGCTGGGACATGACCTACCTGGGCATGCAGATCATGGTCGAGGGCCTGGCGCTCGCCGCCTTCGGCTTCATCCACCAGCTCACCACCGAGCCGCTGCTCAAGCAGCTGCTGCGCTACGTGATGTCGGACGAGGCCCGGCACGTGGCGTTCGGCGTCCTGTCGCTGAAGGAGTACTACGCCGAGCTGAGCGACGCGGAGATGCGCGAGCGCCAGGAGTTCGCCTTCGAGGCCGCGGTGCGGATGCGGGACCGCTTCCTCCAGCAGGAGGTGTGGGACCGCATGGGGCTGGACGTCAAGCAGGTGCTGCCCCTGGTGATGGCCGCGCCGCAGCGCCAGATCTTCCAGTCGATGCTGTTCAGCAAGATCGTGCCCAACTGCAAGAAGCTGGGCCTGCTCGACGCCAACGGCGGCTGGCTGCGGACCAAGTTCACCGAGCTGGGCGTGATCGGGTTCGAGGACAACCCCGACACCGGCGAGGAGTACCAGATGTTCCAGCTCGCCCAGGGCGAGATCGCCGGCTGACGCTCCGTCGCCGCCGGCTCCCCGGCCTGCTGTCGCCGCGGAAGCGTTCCGGAAGCGCGGCCCGGTCATCGTGACCGTCGCGCAAGGTGCGCAGCTCAGGCGAACAGACAGGAGAGTCACATGGCGAACGTGAAGGTGACGTTCGATCGGATCGAGGTCGACGACGACGGCGATCCCGGTGTCACCGACGGCAAGGGCGACTTCCACTACCGGTTCAGCGTGAACGGGTCCCAGGTCACCGCCCGGTCCTCGGCCAACCCCCTGGCCGTCGGCAACGGCGGGGTCATCAACCTCAACGCGTCGCGGTCGGTCGAGCTGCGACCCGACCAGGACCTCGTGGTCAGCGGGTACCTGGCCGACAAGGACCAGGGCACCTCCGGCGCCGACGAGATCGACGACTTCAGCCACACCTACGACCAGTCCGAGAACTGGGGCGACGGCGACCACGACGTCGCGCTCGTCGACAAGCGGATGAACTGCACGCTGCACTACAACGTCACGGCCGGGTAGCACCCGCGATCGCCGTACCAGGTGCCGCGGTCCGGGTCCCGGGTCGCGGCACCGGCGCGACCGGCTGACGCCCGGCTTGCCCGCCGTCCGTAGGGTGGCGACCGTGGAGCGCGGCGCACCTGCGATCCGGCCACGGCGGGCACCGGCGCCCCCCGGGCCCGTCCCCGACGAGCTGGTCCGCGCGCCGCTGCTCGACACGCTGGCCCGCCGCTTCGACACGGCCGTGACGGTGGTGCGGGCAGGTGCCGGTTTCGGCAAGACGACCCTGCTCGCCCAGGCGATGCGGGCCAACCTGGCGACACCCCGCGGGCTCGACGCCTGGGTGTCGTGCCAGCCGGGCGACGAGGACCCGGCCGAGCTGGCCGCCGCGATCGCCGCCGCCCTCGCGGTGCCGCCGGGCTGGGGCCCGCCGCTCGACGTCGTGCTGCAGGCCCTGGTGGAACGCGGCCCGGTCGAC
>DASSGC010000127.1:0-2507 GCA_035693765.1 Acidimicrobiales bacterium | reverse complement strand
CCTAGCCGATGGCAGCGGCTGAAGACGTCCCAGCTGATGCGGTTGCCGGAAGCTGCGTCTGGGTCTTCCGGGCCGATGACCAGGCTCGACGCAGCCGCATGACTACGACTGTACGCACGTAGCCCCAACGAAGTGGGGGATCGTCGAGGGTCGTGTGTCTACGCGTCTTCGGCCGTCGAGCCGAGTCTTAACGTCTCTACCAGGGCAAACGCGTCGCAGAGCGGCGAAATCTGCCTACATTCTGCGGAAGTCAGGAGACAGGTGAATCTCCTATGTTGTCGCCGGTCGTGCGCGCGCCGGTGGTCGGGGCGGAGCCCCGAGATCCACCTGGTGGTTCGATTTCGGTGTGGTCAGGCGGCGGTCGTGTCGAGGGTGACCTGGTGGCCGAGGTGTTCGAGCCTGCGCACGAGGCGGCGGGTCTCGGCTTCGGCGTTGTTGAACCGGTCGTAGAAGTCTGCGCCGAGGTCCTGGTAGTCGCAGTCGTGGGTGAGCATCCACCAGACCGCGATGAGCATCGAGTGCGCGACCGCGAGGATCGCCCGTTTGCGGCCGGCCCGTTTGGCGAGCCGGTAGTAGCGGGCCCGCAGCCACGAGTCGTTGTCCCGGGTCGCAGCCCACGCGGCCTGGACGAGCGTCTCCGCGAGCCATGGGTTGCCGTGGGTGGTGTGCCCCGAGCGCTGCTTGCCAGCGGACTCGTTGTTGCCCGGGCACAGGCCCGCCCACGATGCCAGGTGCCCAGCGGTGGGGAACACCGTCATGTCGACCCCGATCTCGGCGATCACGACCCGGGCGGCGACCTCAGCGATCCCGGGCATGGTCAACAGGTGCCCGACCTGGCGGTCGAAAGGGACGGTCTTGGCCTTGATCCGGGCGTCGAGCGTCGCGATGTGCGCGTCGAGCTGGTCGATGTGATCGAGATGCACCTGCAGCAGAACCGCGTGATGGTCGGTGAAACGGCCCCGCAACGCCAAGGTGAGCTCGGGGATCTTGGACCGCATGCGACGCTGGGCAAGATCGGCGAGCACCGCAGGGTCGCGTTCGCCTGCGATGAGCGCGTCGATCATCGCCCGCGCCGACTTGGTCAGCACCGACGACGCGACCGACGACAGCTTGATCCCGGTGTCTTCGAGAACCTTCTCGACGCGTTGGGCCTCTCGGGTTCGGTCCTGGACCAGTCGCTTGCGATAGCGGGTCAGGTCCCGAAGCTCACGGATCTCCGGCGGCGGGATGAAGCACGACCGCAACAGCCCGCACTCCAACAGCTGCGCCAGCCACGCCGAGTCGGCCACATCGGTCTTGCGGCCCGGCAACTGGTGCACGTGACGAGCGTTGACCAACACCAACTCGAAACCGGCCTGTTCGAGCACCCACCACACCGGACGCCAGTAGTCGCTCGTCGCCTCCATCGCGACCGCGGTGACACCCTCGCCAGCCAGCCACTCGACGAGCCGATCCAGATCCCCAGCCAAGGTCGAGAACTTCCGGGTCTCCTCCCGGCGCTTGCGCCCCGATCCCTGGGCCGGAGCCCGGATCGTCGCCGCTAGGACCGCTTTGCCGATATCGACCCCGCACACCCGATCGATGATCACGTCCATCACGAGCTCCTCTCACTCGCGCTACCAACGAAACGCCCGAGGGGCTTGACGGGAAACGAGTCTGACAGGCGTGCTCGAAGCACAATCTCCGGTGCCGAACAAGCCACCAGCCTCATGCTGACTCGCGGGTTCGAACACACCACAGTTTCGATGAGGTCTCGGGCAACCCGAACCTTCCCCCACCACCCCGGCGCCCGCTCACCGATTCACATCACACCCCGGCGCCCCCAGCCATGCACGCTGACTCGCCGTGGACAGGGCGAACGTTCACGGACGGGGCACTAGCAGGTCAGATGGAGTGCGGCCGTCCAGTCCACCTCACCCAGGTCGAGCAACTCGTTGATGCGCCGCACAGCTTCGGCTGTCGGCATCGCCTCCATGAGGACTGCTCGTTGTCGGAGCGCCTGCTCGAGACCCGGTTCCGGGCGCATGCGGCCCGACGCTCCCGTCCCGACCACCAACCTCCGCGGGTGCTCCCCGAGCACCGGGTCCAGGTCCTCGAGGGCGAGCACATGACCCTCCCTTCGCCACCAACCACGAACGACGCGCGAGGGGGTCAGGAGCAGGTCGGCGTGCTCCTCGCGGCCATCGATCCGGATCCGGCCGAACTCATAGTGCTCGATCCTCATGGCGGTGCCATCACGCGGCTTCCCGCAGGGCGTCGAGCTCCCGCGAGATCCCGAGTTCGGCCAGTGCCTCGGTCGCCAGCCTCTTCACCGTGCCCCACGACACATCGAGCTCTCTCGCTGGGTGCCCGGCCCTGGGTTCTCCCCAGCTCCACCTCCTCCTCGGCGGTGAGGAGCGGATACCGCCCGATCTCGTTCAGGAACAGCCCGAGCGTGTCGACGGTGAGCTCCGCGAGCTCACCGTTGGCATACATCGACGCCATGCGAGCCTGACCGCAGTCGTCGC